>CAYPPV010000007.1:0-20133 GCA_964412705.1 uncultured Pelolinea sp.
TCAGGCACAAGGGATTACATGATCGAGGTTGTTGAAGATGCAGTTGGCGATGAAGATCTCCGCCAAGATGAAAACACAACCTTCAGCAGCGATGACAACGTGCTTCTTGACGGAATCGCAAATGAACCTTATGCCTTCGGATTTTTCGGATATGCCTATTATGTAAATAATCAGGACAAGGTAAAGGCAGTCCCCATCGTAAACAGCGAAGGCGAAGCGGTTCTTCCCAGTGATGAAACGGTTCAAAATGGTTCTTACAATCCTCTCTCGCGGCCGCTCTTCATCTATGTGAACAATGATAGCCTCGCAAGCAAACCCCAGGTCGCAGAATTTTTGAAGTTTTTCTTCAGCGACGAGGGTGCCCCGGCCATCATGGCAGATGTAGGATACAGCATGCCTCCAGATGGAACCTACGAGTCGAATGTTGAAGCATTGGAAAACGCCTTAAATCAGTAAAGATACGGGGAAATTGAGGGATGGGGATAATCCCCCATCCCTCAAAAAAATTCAAATGACAGCAATCCAAAAAAAAATTAGAAAAATTAGAGAAAAAGCAATACATTTATTATTGTTTTTTTGCGGTTTTTTTTCCGTATTAGTAACTGTTGGAATTATTATCTCCCTTTTTTCAGAAGCGGTATTATTTTTTCTTCGACCAGAGGTGAATTTTGTTAAGTTTATAACGGGAACCAACTGGCGACCGCTTGCTTCCAAGGTTTCGCCTGATAATTTTGGAATTCTCCCTTTGGTTTCAGGGACCGTTCTGGTCGCCTTCCTGTCAGCTCTGATTGCAGTTCCGTTGGGGCTTAGTTCAGCAATTTATCTCAGCGAGTACGCGTCGACTAAACTGCGGAACACCTTAAAACCATTGATCGAAATTCTGGCAGGCATCCCATCTATTGTTTATGGTTATTTTGCCATCAGTTTCATCACACCGTTTATTGAAAAATTTTTTGAAGACTTTTTGGGTTTCGATGTCAGTTTTTTTAATGCCCTGAGCGCCTCGATTGTCCTGGCAATTATGATCATACCCACCGTCACATCAATCAGCGAAGACTCAATGAGAGCGGTTCCACAGTCGATTAAAGATGGGGCTTATGCTTTGGGCGCTACAAAATTTGAAGTTGCAACAAAAATTGTGGTGCCAGCCGCCTTTAGCGGCATCGTTGCCGCTTTTATCCTAGCCGTTTCCAGAGCGACAGGCGAGACTATGGCAGTTACCATCGCTGCGGGCTCCACTCCCCGTCTAACTCTCAATCCATTTCAAAGCATTCAAACCATGACGGCATTTATTGTTCAGGTAAGTTTTGGAGACGCTCCGGCAGGATCAATTAACGGCCAATCAATATTCGCGGTCGGCGCCACACTCTTCGTTATGACCTTTGCGATGAATGTCATCAGCGATTTCATATTAAAGAAATATCGTGAAATTTATGAATAGAGAATTCCATGGAAGAACAAAGATATAAAAAAAGGTTGGCAGCACGGTATCGAATAAATAGATTTTTTCATTGGGTTTTACTGCTGAGCACATTAGTTGGGTTGTTGATGCTGACAACCCTAATTATTGATATTGCAGTAGAAGGGATTGATTGGATCAGGCCTACCCTTTTTACAAATTACCATTCCAGAAAACCTGAGCAGGCCGGGATGAAATCAGCAATTGTTGGAAGCATCATCATAATCATTCTGACTGGTATATTCAGTTTTCCAATCGGGGTGGGTGCTGCAATTTATCTGGAAGAATATGCTCCCAAGAACAAGCTTACTGATTTCATTAATATCAATATAAATAATCTTTCTGGTGTTCCTTCAATTGTGTATGGGATGTTGGGATTGGTTGTATTCGTTCGGATGTTTGGATTGTTTACGAAAGATAGTTGGTTAGTGAATGTATTGAACCTCCCGGTTGGTGAAAGAGCTCTTGGCGGTTTAAATATTTATTTGTTCGGAATTGAATGGCTCGAAATTAATCTTCCTTTCGGCAGGTCGCTGCTCTCTGGCGCACTTACAATGACATTATTGATTCTACCGGTGGTCGTCATCGCCTCCCGGGAAGCGATACGGGCTGTACCAAATTCAATCAGATTAGCCGCATATGGGCTTGGGGCTACAAAATGGCAGACCGTCGCTCAACAGGTTTTACCGATAGCGCTTCCCGGAATCATGACCGGCATGATATTGGCTCTTAGCCGCGCTATTGGAGAGACCGCCCCACTCATTATCATAGGAGCTTTTACTTATGTTCCTTTCCTGCCCCAGTCTGTTTGGGATCAATTTACAGTTATGCCAATTCAAATATACAATTGGATTACTCTTCCTCAGGAAGATTACCGTTTGCATTTAGTCGCTGCGGGAATAATTGTCTTATTAAGTGTGCTGTTATTCTTCAATGCAGTGGCTGTTTTCTTGAGAAACAAGTTTGAAATAAAATGGTAGGATTACTAAATCCGGTATCTTTCCACTTGAAAATTTATTCATAAAAACAAAAACAAGGTCTAGATGTATAAACAAAATAATCACAATACAAAAATTTCAGTAAGAGATTTCAATTTATTTTATGGAAATTTTCAGGCGCTGAGAGATATCAGCATCGATATACCCAGCAACCAGATAACAGCAATTATTGGTCCAAGCGGATGCGGCAAGAGTACATTTTTACGGTCCTTTAACCGTATGAATGATCTCATACCCACTGTGAAAACAGATGGTGAAATAAAAATTGATGATAAAAACATATTTCAAGAGGACCCGGTCGAACTTCGAAAGAAAGTTGGTATGGTTTTCCAAAGGCCCAATCCGTTTCCGAAATCAATTCAAGAAAATATTGCCTTTGGACCAAGAGCCCATGGCGTAAAAGACAAAAATATCTTAAATGAAATCGTGGAAAAAAGCCTTAAACAGGCAGTTTTATGGGATGAAGTGAAAGACTCCCTGAATAAATCAGGGTTGGCCCTCTCTGGCGGCCAACAGCAGCGCCTCTGCATCGCCCGCGCTCTGGCGGTTGAACCTGAAGTGATATTAATGGATGAACCCGCTTCTGCCCTCGACCCAATTGCCACTCTCAAGATTGAAGAGTTGATACAGGAACTTAAAAAGGAATATACTATAGTTATCGTTACACATAATATGCAACAGGCAGCCCGAGCATCCGATTTTACGCTATTTTTCAATATGGCCGAGGACCGGGCAGGGTATCTGGTTGAATCCGGAAAAACAACCAGGATTTTCACCAACCCAAAAGAGAAGCTGACAGAACAGTATATCTCGGGGAGATTCGGTTAAACAGAGGTAATCCATGCCACGCGATACATTTGACAAGAAAATACAGCAAATCAAAGACGAAATTCTTATTTTAGGCAGCATGGTTGAACAAGCCGTGCTGGATTCAGTAGAAGCATTTAGGCTGCGTGATGTGAGAGCAGCGAGAAACGTAATTGAGGAAGACCAGCCAATCAATGATAAAAGATTTGCAATAGAAAACGCCATCCTAATACTGCTTGCAACTCAGCAGCCGCTCGCCCATGACCTTCGACTGCTTGCCGCCATGCTGCTTGTCTCCAACGAACTGGAAAGAATGGGGGATTATGCAAAAGGGATTGCCAACAACACAATCCGCCTTGGAATTAGCGATATCCCCATTCCTATCAGGGATGTCAAGAAAATGGCTGAGCTGGGTGTTAATATGCTTCACCGGGCATTATCCGCCTTTATAAATGAGAACCTTGAAGAAGCTTTATCCATTCCTGATGAGGATGACCTGGTTGATGACCTGTTCAACAAATCCTACCGGACCATTGTCAATTCTATGATAGCAAATCCAAACATCATAGATGACGCAAGCTTTCTCCTCTGGGTAGTACATAATCTGGAAAGGTTCGCCGACCGTGTTACGAATATTTGCGAAAGAACCGTCTTTATCATTTCCGGGGAATTGTTCGAAATGGATGATTCTGACGATGAGCTTCCTGAAGAAGTAACGGATCTGATGAAATAAGTCCATGCGACTTTCTTTATGGAAAATGAGCTTGATATAATGCATATCTATCGGGCTCTTTTTTATAACTAGGAAACAGATGCTGCAGCCAAATACATGTAAGGGCAAACTAATTGTCGTCGAGGGAATCGATGGGAGCGGAAAGTCAACCCAGATTGACCTGATATATAAATGGCTGGCTGATAAGGGGAAATCCGTCTTTTTTAGCGAATGGAATTCCTCTCCCCTCGTGAAGAGCACAACCAAAAGGGGTAAAAAGAAAAGAGAGTTTACCCCTACCACTTTCAGCCTGATTCAAGCGGCGGATTTTGCTAACCGCTGGGAAAACCAGTTCCTTCCGATGTTGAAAGCCGGCGTGATCGTTCTGGCAGACAGATATGCTTTTACGGGTTTAGCACGCGATGTAGCCAGGGGGGTGGACCCTGATTGGGCCCGCAACCTTTACAGCTTTGCTTTCCAGCCGGACCTCGTCCTCTATTTTAAAGTCCCTTTAGAAGAAGCAGTGGAGAGAATCACATCTTCCAGGGCAAAAATCAAATATTATGAAGCGGGCATGGACCTCGAATTATCCAATAACAAGGTTACCAGCTTCAATCTCTTCCAGGGAATGATTCTGGAAGAATACGAAAAAATGGTTGAAGAGTTTGACTTCCATGTTGTGGACGCGACGCGCCCGATCCAGAAACAGCAGAAAGATATTCGAAAATTAATTAATAACGTATTGCGTGGATGGAAAGGATTACCTAATCCCGTTTTAATGTCCCGGGAATATACCCGGAAGAAGAGAGAGTCTGAAAAAGCGGAAAACAAAGATGGCGAAGCCTAAATTCTATGGAGCTGGTTTCCCCTACCTGAAGGTAAAAAAACTGCCTGGAAAATTAATTGTCCTCGAGGGAACAGATGGAGTCGGGCGATCAACTCAGGTGGAATTACTGCGGAAATGGCTAGAAAAAAACAGCTATGCTGTCTCAGATACAGGTTTAAGGCGCTCTCCCCTTACCCAGCCTGGCCTGGACCAGGCTAAAAAGGGAAACACGCTCACACCGCTCACTATCAGTCTTTTTTACGCCACCGATTTTGCAGACCGCCTGGAAAACCAGATCATTCCTGCGCTTAAGGCGGGTTTCTATGTGCTTTCCGATCGGTATTTCTATTCGATCATCGCACGCGATGTTGTTCGGGGGGTTGATCCAAAATGGGCACGCGATATTTATGGGTTTGCATTGGTGCCTGATATGGTTATCTATCTTAAAGCGGATGTGGAGACACTGATCACTCGAATTGTTCACGAGAGAGGGTTTGATTATTGGGAAGCAGGAATGGATATCATAAAAGAAAACAATCTTTATGACAGTTTCATCCAATATCAATCCAGCATGATTCAGGAATTCGACAAAATGGCGGAGGAATTTAATTTCCAAGTGATCGACGCTAACCGCTCAGTCAAAGCAATTAATGACGACTTAAAATCCCGCATTAAACATCTCCTGGAAACCTAAGAATTTATGGCAGAAAACAAGGGAAACCAAAACATCGAATACTACTGCGCTCATCTTTTACTACCTCAAATTGAAATTTTAAGAAACACTGCCGATAAAGCATCCCGCAGGAAAAATATCGAAGATATCCATGATCTTCGGGTTTCATCCAGAAGAATACGGGAATATCTTAATGTATTTGGGTTTTCTCTGCCCAAGAAGAAATATAAAAATTGGCAGAAAGAAATTAGAAGCATTACAAAATCTTTTGGCATCATTCGGGATCTGGATGTACAGTATGACCTGATACAAAAAATATACCGTTTGACTGAGGATAAAAAAATCAGGTCAGGACTGCGTAGACTGAGACTCCGCCTCAAACAGAAAAGAGAAAAAAACCAGGGAAAAACGCAATCCATTACGAGCACCATCCTTGAAAATCAAACCCTTGCGGAGATGAGGTCGTGGTGCGAAGATGCCCTGAATTACCCCAATAACGAAATTCAAAAAACAAAATCCCTTTACGAATTAGGATACAAACACGTACAGGATTGCTTGGACAAAGTCCTCTTTTATGAAATATTTATCTTTGATCCAAACCGCGTTGAGGAACTGCATAAAATGAGAATTGCCGCCAAGCACCTGCGGTATTCACTTGAAATCTTTTCTGACCTATACGAAGGAAAAACAGATTTTGCTCTGGCAATTGCCAGGGAAATTCAGCAGTATCTCGGAGAAATCCACGACGCAGATGTCTGGGTCGAGTATCTGCCCCAATTCATGGATACGGAATATAAGCAGATAAAGAATTTTTATGGGTACACAAGCCCGTTCAGCCGAATCAAACCCGGGATTGAATATTTGCTTGAGAACCGAAAAACAGAGAGGGAAAACCTCTATCGGAAATTTATCGATTCCTGGAAAAAATGGAAAATGCAGGAAACGTGGCTTGACCTGAGAAAGATTATTTTCCTGTCGGAACCCCCAACCGCTGAACCCGTATCCGAGCCAACTCCACCAACTGATTCCGGGAATAAAAATCCTGAAAGAACATGATGGATGAAAGATTTCTATTTTTATGACGGATTTAGTAGAAATCAAGAGAGAAAGAAATCAATTCCGCCCAGAAAAAAGCCTTTTATTTCCCCTACACTTGAAATGAAATTGAATTCATTCTAGAAAATCTTCAATAATTTGACCTCTTGATTTTCCAATCACCACGCTGATTTCTCATTAATATATTTATTACATTCTTTTTATAGACGAGGGTTATATTTACTTAAGAATAAATAATGTGGAGGTTTGAAAAAATATGGATCTGAACAAATACACGCAAAGCGCCCAACAAGCAATTATTCAATCTCAACAGATAGCAAGGGATCAATCGCACCAAATTATTGAACCCGCTCACATTTTATTAGCCCTGCTCCAACAGCCGGAAGGGATTGCCCCGGCTGTCATTACGCGCATCAGCGGTGATGTGAACGCTTTAATCAATGAATTAAAGAAAGATCTCGATGCGCGGCCCAAGATAACCGGCGCAGTCGGAGAAGTTGGTTTATCTTCTCAGGCCGCTGAGGTGCTCAATGCGGCAGAGCGATTTGCAAAGGGAATGACAGATGAATACACGTCCACTGAACATATTCTGCTGGCATTAACTGAGAGCGTCGAGGGACAAAGATTAAGAAAATATGGCATAAACAAGGATTCCATCCTGAAAGCCCTCGTAGAGGTCCGCGGAAATCAGCGGGTAACCAGTCAAAATCCAGAGGGCACTTACCAGCCGCTGGAGAAATACGGCCGTGACCTTACCGCTATGGCCAGGCAAGGGAAACTGGATCCCGTAATTGGAAGGGATGAGGAGATCAGGCGCACCATCCAGGTGCTGTCCCGCAGGACAAAGAATAACCCGGCGCTGATCGGTGACCCAGGTGTAGGGAAAACAGCCATCGTTGAGGGACTTGCACAGAGAATTATCAAAGGCGATGTCCCGGAAGGGCTGAAGAACAAGCGGATAATTCAACTAGACATGGGCGCGCTCGTTGCTGGTGCAAAATACCGGGGAGAATTTGAAGAGCGGCTCAAAGCTGTCCTTAAAGAAGTCCAAACCGCATCGGGAGAAATTATCCTGTTTATTGATGAAATGCATACTGTTGTAGGCGCAGGGGCGGCAGAAGGTGCCATGGATGCCGGCAACATGCTGAAACCCATGCTGGCACGGGGGGAACTGCATATGATCGGCGCTACAACCATTGATGAGTATAGAAAACACGTGGAAACAGATGCCGCGCTCGAACGCCGCTTCCAACCCATTATGGTTGTTGAACCATCTGTTGAAGACACCATCAGCATCCTGCGGGGACTTAAGGAGAAATATGAAGTTCATCATGGCGTCCGCATCACAGACGCAGCGGTTATTGCCGCCGCCTCTCTTTCGGATAGATATATTACAGACAGGCAACTGCCGGATAAAGCCATTGACCTAATTGACGAAGCCGCAGCCCGCCTAAGAACAGAGATTGACTCCAAGCCGGAAGCGTTGGACCTCGTTGACCGGCAGATCATGCAACTTGAAATAGAAAAACAAGCCCTTCAAAAAGAGAGTGAGAAAGCAGCCAAGAAACGCCTGGAGAAGCTGGAGAAGGACCTGGCGAATCTAAGGGAAAAACAGACAGCTCTCCAAACCCGGCTGCAGACAGAAAAAGAAGCGATATCTGGTCTCCGTAAAGCCAAAGAAAGCATTGAAAGAGTCCGCAATGAAATTGAGAACGCTGAAAGAAACGCTGATCTTGAAAAAGCAGCCAGGCTACGATACGGTGAGTTACCAAGACTCCAGGAGGAGCGGCAGAACGCGGAAAACCGGCTTAAAGAGATTCAGCAAGAAGGTTCTCTCCTAAAAGAAGAGGTTGATGCGGAAGAAATCGCGGAAGTAGTATCCAGTTGGACAGGTGTTCCCGTCTCTAAACTAATGGAAGGGGAAATGCAGAAATTGCTTCAACTGGAAGATCATCTCCACCAGAGAGTGATCGGCCAGGATGAAGCTGTGCGTGTTGTGGCAAATGCTGTCCGCAGAAACCGCGCCGGTCTTCAGGATCCTAACCGGCCGATCGGTTCATTTATCTTCCTGGGCCCAACCGGCGTTGGGAAAACAGAACTCGCCAAGTCGTTGGCTGAGTTCCTCTTCGATGATGAACGCGCGATGGTCCGTATCGATATGAGCGAGTATCAGGAAAAACACACGGTTTCCAGGTTGATTGGTGCGCCTCCAGGTTATGTGGGATTTGAAGAAGGTGGCCAGCTTACGGAATCCGTAAGGCGAAAGCCATATAGCGTTGTGCTTTTCGATGAGATTGAAAAAGCGCATTACGAGGTTTTCAATATCCTGCTTCAAATTTTAGATGATGGCAGATTGACTGATGGAAAAGGAAGAACGGTGGATTTCCGGAATACGATCATCATCATGACCAGCAATCTTGGCAGCCAGCTTTGGCAGGACCAGGATAAGGATGTGACCAGGGATCAGATCAATCAGGTGATGAGAGAACACTTCCGGCCTGAATTTATCAATCGAATTGATGAGATCGTGATTTTCCACAGACTCAATAAAGAGCATTTAGAGGAAATTGTGGAAATCCAGCTGAACCGCGTCAACAACCTGCTCGAAGACAAGGGATTTAAAATCGAGGTTGACGAGTCGGCAAAACGGTACCTGGCTGATGTGGGTTATGATCCGGATTATGGCGCCAGACCGCTCAAGCGCGCGATCCAGCGTGAACTGCAGGATCCGCTGGCTGTTAAGGTGCTTGCAGGAGATTTCAAACCAGGCTCCATCATTACTGTGTCAAAAGGAAGTGACGGCCTTGAATTCAGTGCAAAATAAAAAGTAAGGAATTTCAAAAACACCGGCTGTGCATTTTCAGCCGGTGTTGATTCCATTGAAGAGGTCTTTTTCAATTTTATAAGGAGTTTCAGGCAGTGGATAGGCTCGCATGAATGATTCCGTTGAACGGAAAATCCGTAGGAGCCACGAAAGGGAATACCCGCTCTGCTGGTCCCCTCCCTGGCTGGCATAACAGGCGGATGCTTTTTCCCTTTTTTTTGCGACTTTACGATAATTGACCCTGGCATGTTCCGGGTAGGTTGTGGAAATAATGGAAGTTAAATCGATATCCGCATTCTTGCCAAACCTGGAAGGGTCCTGTCCGAACAATGGCATGAATTTAACGATCCACCGAAGCATCTTTCGAGGAAAAATATGAAAATATAATTTGTCTGGGGAAAAAGCTTCAAGATTATTTATTTCCCGGCTGGCATTTCCCGACATCTCAAAAGCCTCTACAACTGCTTTGTGGACCGCAATATGGTCTGGATGCCCATACCCGCCCATCGGATCGAAAGTGATGACCACTTGAGGTTTGATATCGCGGATATAAAACGCGATCTTCTCAGCAACTTCTGTTAGTGGTGCTCGTATCAGGGCTCTTGGATGTTCATTCTCGGGACTTTTCGGCATACCGGAATCCCTGTAATCCAGAAAATGTACTTTTTTTAAACCCAAAACATCGGCCGCGCAGCACAGTTCATGCTCCCTTAAGTCGCCGACAGATTGATATCCATCGAGCATGTCAGGATCTACCTCACCAACCTCACCGCGAGTGGCACAGACAAGATGAACTTCAACGCCCTGTTCTGCATAATGTGCGAGCGTCCCTCCCATCCCGAAAGTTTCATCATCAGGATGAGCAACCACAGCCAACAATCTCCTGTTCATCCGTCATCCCCCGTTTTTACTGGATTTCCGCAATCATTACAATTCGCGTCTTTGCTGACTAAAATCTGCTGGAAGGTCATTTCCAGACCATCATATAAGATCAACCTGCCCACTGCCGGTTTGCCTTTACCTAAAATTAATTTCAGCGATTCTACCGCCTGTAAGGTTCCAATTGTGCCCGGTACTGCTCCTACAATTCCAATCTCTTTGCTTTCACCTGAATGCTCCCCCCCAGGCTGATTCTTAAAAACACAGCGGAAACAGGGCCCCTTTGACGCGTCAAATACACTCATCTGACCGGAAAACTGGTAAACCGCTCCAAAGATGAATGGTTTGTTCAGCACCACGCAGAAATGGTTAAGCAAATATCTTGTTTCAAAATTATCTGTGGCATCAATCACAATGTCATAATTCTCAATAATGCCCGGTGCGTTTTCTCCTGAAATTCTCAGATAGTATGCGTTAACCTCAATCAAGGGATTTAAGTCATCCAGTTTTCTCTTGGCAGATTCCACTTTGGGGATACCAATGGTCGACGTATTGTGAATTACCTGCCTTTGCAGATTGCTCAATTCCACGCTATCAGAATCAAGAATCCCGATTCTGCCAACACCGGCAGCCGCCAGGTAGAGAGATGAGGCAGTTCCCAATCCGCCCGCCCCAATAATTAAAACTGAAGAATTCTTTAGCGACAGCTGTCCCTCACACCCGATCTCAGGAACCAGCAAATTCCTTGCGTAGCGCTTTTCTTCAATTTTGGATAATTTACTGCCCATACTTTACCTATTCACTGATTGTATGACCCTATTCGTGTAGAATTAGCCTATGCAGGTAATTCTAACCCACGAACAAGCGGATTTCGATGCGATCGCATCGCTATTAGGCGCATCCCTTCTCAACCCCGAAGCCTATTCTGTTATTCCGAATAATTTAAACCGGAACGTCAATTCTTTCATCCATTTATATAATACAGAACTGCCTTTCATCACTCAGAATGATCTGCCAAGCAAAAAGATAGATGATGTCATACTGGTTGATACGCAATCCTTGGTCACAATAAAAGGCATTAGCCCAAAAACAGAGATACATATCATTGACCATCACCAAAAAAAAGAAAATTTCCCTTCTGAATGGAATTTTCATCCCGTCCAATCAGGGGCCTGCACCACCTTTTTTGTTGAACAACTCCAGGAAAACAACGGCGATATCAATTTATTCCAAGCAACTCTTCTGCTTCTTGGGATTTATGAAGATACCGGTTCATTAAGCTACACGAATACCACTGCACGTGATGTAATGGCGGCCGCTTATCTTCTTGAGAACGGAGCTAGTTTAAAAATTGCCACAGAATTTCTAAACCCTCCCTTATCCAAAAATCAGCGCCGTGTTTTCGATTCTTTGACAGAAAATATGCAGACTTTTGAAATTGAAGGATGCAATATTTTGATTTCAAAAGCAGAAGCGCTCCAATTAGAAGATGAGGTTTCAAGCATTGCCCATAAAATTTCCGACTTTTTCGATTCAGACGGATTGTTCATTTTTGTTCGAACTCATGAAGGCATACGCCTGGTTGCCCGCTCAACCACTGACCAAATTGATGTCGGTGAAATTGCTAAGGATTTTAACGGAGGCGGCCATGCAAAAGCAGCTGCAGCATTAATAAAGAATAATCCCAATAATCCAAATCAGCTTGAAGATATCGTCCGGATTTTTAAACGTGACCTTGATAAACATGTTCTGCCAGCTGTAACAGTCAGATGCATCATGTCCAAAAAACCATTGACCATCACACCTGATACTACCGCCAAAGAAGCTTTTGAGTTGATGCAACGATTCGGGTACGAGGGGTATCCAGTCGTAGAAAAGGGAAAAATTAAAGGTCTTCTCAACCGCCGAGCGGTGGACCGGGCTCTTTCTCATGGAATGAATCTGAACGCTTCCAGCTTGATGGAAGCAGGTTCCTATTTTGTTCACCCAAGAGACTCCCTGGAAACACTTCAGAAAGTGATGGCTGACTCAGGGTGGGGACAGATACCCGTCGTTGATCATGTAGATAGAAATGTGATTGGCATTGTCACCAGAACCGATCTTCTCAAGTCACTTTCAGGGAGATCTACAAATGGTGCTGATCAAATCAATCTCGCCGAGAAAATCGAATCGCTTCTGCCCTTTTCCAGGATTGCATTGTTGAAAACAATCAGTTCAGCGGCGGATGCTCTGCGTATTCCAATATACCTGGTTGGCGGTTTTGTCAGGGATCTTCTTTTAGGGAAGCCCAGTCTGGACATGGATTTTGTCGTAGAAGGTGATGCGATCATTCTCGGAAAAAGACTGTCAGAAAAATTTGGGGGAAGAATTACCAGTCATAGAAAATTCGGGACAGCAAAGTGGCATATTAAAGGCCTTAAATTGGAAGACCTGGATGTAGATATCCCCAAGGATCTGCAAAACAAGAACCGATTTCCAGATTTCATCGATTTGATCAGTGCGCGCACTGAATATTATGAAAAGCCGTCTGCGCTTCCAACTGTTAAGAAAAGCAGTATCAAACTGGATCTTCACCGCAGAGACTTCACAATAAACACAATGGCCATTCGTCTGGACGGCTCTCATTATGGAGATCTTTACGATTACTGGGGCGGCCTTAGCGATCTGAAAAATAAGAAAATACGTGTGCTGCACTCGCTTTCTTTTGTGGACGATCCCACCCGCATGCTGCGTGCAGTTCGTTTTGAACAGCGGTTTGGTTTTTCCATCGAAAAAAGAACCCTCCAACTGTTGAGAGAGGCAACTAAATTACTTGAGGAGGTTTCCGGCGATCGAATTAGGCATGAGCTGGATCAGATGCTTGAAGAACCAAACGCGGTGAAAATGTTGAACCGTCTCAAGGAGCTTGAATTGATTAAACCTGTTCATCCCGCAATCAAATGGAACAGTGAAATCGAAAAAGACCTTGAGTACTTTCTAGCCACAACGTTTCCGGAAGAGTGGTGCTTTCCGGAAAATATTAATTTCCCTATGATGAAAAAATGGGGGGCTTTCATCACGCTTTTTATACGAATTGAAACCAGCAGCGTATTGAATGTCGTAAAAAGATTGCGATTCAACAGCCATCTACGGAAACAAATTAAAAATGCGAATACCTTATGGCATGAAAGAAATAGGATATCAGATTTATCAAGGAGCAAAGCGACAAAATATCTGGAAAATTTTTCTCAGCTCACGCTATTCTGTGTTTATAACGTTACCAAAGAAGAGCAAGTAAAGAATAAAATTAAAATGTTCGCAACAACATGGCGCTGGATTAAACCCTATACAGACGGCAATAAACTGAAAGAAATGGGAATTGCACCCGGTCCCGTTTACAAAGATATTATTTCAAATCTGCGTTATGCTTGGATCGAGGGCAAGATCAAGTCTGAAGAAGAAGAGAAAGAATACCTGGAAGAATTGATACGGAATCTAGTCAACGCTTTTTAAATTCAAGCCAAGTGGAAGGGCATTTCCCGTGGTCTTGGCCATCTTTTCTATTTACCAATAAAAATATTTCTCTAAATAGGAAAATTTGGCAATACCCAATCTGGTCTGGGAATCATCCGTTTTCAGGAATGCATACATGAGAAGTGTACCTCCGGTTTTCAGAAACTTTACCGCCTGATTTATGTAGCTTTCCTCCTCTTTACTATGCATTGTGTAAAAACAACCAATGTCCAATACCGGATCGCATAAATTTTCAAAAACCGGTTTGGAAGTGTGTTTTATGTAAATTTTAGTCCAAAGATCCTCCCGCTTCAGCTTTCACCCGGCACGGCAGGCAGCAATGAATGCATACTCAAGACCTGCCACATCCCACCCTTTGCGTGCAAGCGTCAGCATATTTATTCCCGCCCCAAGGTCAGGCGCCCTGCCCGGTTGATAATTGTCAATAAATTGGATCCATTCGTATGGAGATGTCCCGTATCACAGGGGGATGACAAAAATAGCGTAAATTGAAGGAGAGCCACTTAACATCTTTCTCAAACATGGTCCCTATTATAATCATCCACAAATCGCAATAAAGATAATCGGGAAAGCAAATAGCAGATTTTTTTTGACATTTATTGTGTTTACTCTTAAAATTGAAAGATTCAATACCAAAGAAGGAAAGAGGAATTATTTTCATGAAAGAATACGGGACTAAAAATATCCGCAATGTTGCTCTGGTATCCCACTCCGGATCAGGCAAAACGATTTTGACCGAGGCTTTTATGCACTTTACCGGGGCAACAACCAGGATGGGGAAAATTGAGGAGGGAAATACGGCAGCAGATTTTGATGAAGAAGAGATTCGGCGGGGCATCTCTTTATACGCATCTGTTATACCAATCGAATTTAGAGAAACGAAATTGAATTTTCTAGATACCCCCGGCTATACTGACTTTGTTGGGGAAATGATATCGGCTGTAAGCGTCGCTGACAGTGCGATTGTCGTTGTGGATGCCGTTTCCGGTTTTGAGGTTGGCACGGAAGTAGCCTGGAATACCTGCAATGACTTTAATCTTCCCAGATTTCTTCTCATCAATAAATTGGACCGGGAGAACGCTGATTATAAAAAAGCATTGGGTTCCGTTCAGGAATTTTCGGAGACCCGCCTGATTCCCCTGCAACTTCCTTGGGGAGAAAAGCAGGATTTCCAAGGGGTCATCGATTTATTAAAGATGAAAGCTTATAAAGAATCGGGTGAAGAAGTAGACATCCCTGATGAATACAAAGATGCAGCGGAAAACGCGCATACAGAGCTGGTGGAAGCAGCTGCCGAGGGTGATGACTTGCTGCTCGAAAAATATCTTGAAAACGGAGAGCTGACACTTGAGGAAATCACCAGTGGATTAGCAAACGTGATCCAGCAGAGAACATTTATCCCGGTTATCATGGCGGCTGGTGGAGCAGAAATTGGCATTAAACCTCTCCTGGACGCTGTGGTAAATCTAATGCCCTCACCCAATGAAGTGCCGCCTGTAATAGCCCGGGGAAAAGACGGAGAGGAACAACTGAAAGCAGATGACAAAGGTCCGTTGGCTGTTTATGTATGGAAAACTACCGCAGATCCTTTCGTTGGAAAACAAACTTTCTTCCGCATATACTCAGGTTCATTGAAATCAGATATGCGCCTTTGGAATCCTAATAAGGATGTCGAAGAGCGTTTCGGGGATATTTATGTACCGCGCGGTAAAGAGGCTATCAATGTGAACGTTTTGCACAGCGGAGATATTGGGGTTGTACCGAAATTATCTGAAACTGCTACAGGCAATACGTTGTGTGATAAGGCACATCCGCTTGACCTGCCTGTGCCCGAGTTCCCAAATTCACTTTATCAGGTAGCAATTGTTCCAAAAACACAGGCGGATTCAACAAAGATTTCACCTGCCTTGACACGTCTTTGCGAAGAGGACATGACGCTTTCTTGGCATCAGGAGCCGTCCACTCACCAAACCATTCTTCAAGGAATGGGTGATCAGCACATAGATGTCGCCATACGCAGGGCAGAAAATAAGCTCCAGGTTGGGTTAACCACTGAGCTTCCGCGCGTCCCTTACAAAGAAACCATCACCAAAAAAGCAGAATCTATGTACCGGCATAAAAAGCAGTCCGGCGGCGCTGGACAATTCGGCGAAGTATGGCTGCGCATTGAACCGAAAGAGGATGGTGAATTTGAGTTTGTCAATGCCATTTTTGGTGGTGCCATCTCATCAAGCTATATGCCCGCCATTGAGAAGGGCATTAAAAACATCATGAAGGAAGGTGTGGTAGCGGGCTATCCGGTTACCGGCATCAAAGTTGAAGTGTTTGATGGCAAAGAGCATCCTGTTGACTCAAAACCAATTGCCTTTGAAATTGCTGGACGAGAAGCATTCAAACAGGCTTTTAAAAATGCTGCGCCGGTACTTCTGGAACCTATTATGAAAACCAAGGTGATTGTGCCTGAAGAAAAAATGGGGGATATACTCGGAGATATGAACACGAGAAGAGCCAGGGTGCAAGGGATGGACACGGAAAAGGGCCATTCCACAGTCACTGCGAATGTCCCGCTTGCCGAGATGCTTCGCTACACAACCGATCTTCGATCTATCACTGGCGGCCGGGGTATTTTCGATATGGAATTTGATCATTATGAGGTTGTGCCCTCCCACGTCGCGCAAAACGTTATCGAAACGCGGCAAAAAGAAATGGCAGAGAAAAGAGAAGAATAACAATAATTGAATTATTAAGAGCTGGCTCACCAGCTCTTTTTTTTAAGAATCCGATGCGATATGAAAAATATTGATGATATTTGGGAACAACTTTTATCCAGGGACGCCAAGAGCATACGGGCTTTATTCTCAACACTGAGCGCTGATGAAAAGTTGGCAACACAAGTGCATCTAAAGAAAATGGCATACGAAACCGGTTGGCATCCTGAACAAAAGAAGTCTGCATTAAGGGCGCTTTTAGTGATAGAAGAAATAAAGCGAAAATGAGGATATCTGTTTTTGGCGCATCCAGCCCATTGCCGGGAAGTGATTTATACGAACAAGCATTACAACTGGGAAGAGATTTGGCATCCCGAGGACATACGGTTATGAACGGAGGATATATCGGAACCATGGAGGCTGTTTCCCGGGGAGCCCGGGAAAAAGATGGTCAGGTTATCGGCGTCACTTGCAACGAGATTGAGAAATGGCGTTCAGCGAGCCCTAATCAATGGATAACCGAAGAAAAAAGATTCGATACTGTAAATGAGCGTCTAAAATTTCTGGTAACATCCTGCGATGCGGCTGTTGCCCTTCCGGGTGGGATCGGTACGCTTACAGAAATTGCGGTTACCTGGAATTTATTAGCCGTTGATTCCATAGAAATCCCCCCAATTATTTTGGTTTCTGAAAAATGGGAAAGTGTTTTCACGCATTTTTTTGAAATAATGGATAAATATATTCCAGATCACCAAAAAAAACTCTTGACCTTCTGCCCCAATATTAAATGCGCTGTTGATGCAATTAAAGAAATAGAAAATCATATAAAATCGTGATTCAAAGATGATATTTTAGAAACGGAATTCAATATGAGCAATGAACGATTGACAAAACAGAGTGAAAATTTTTCCGAATGGTATAACCAGGTAATTCAGCGTGCTGAATTGGCTGATTACGCGCCTGTTCGCGGGTGCATGGTTGTGAGACCATATGGATGGGCAATCTGGGAAAATATTCAATCAGCACTTGACCGGCGTTTCAAAGATACCGGCCATGTAAACGCTGCTTTTCCTCTTTTTATTCCCATGTCTTTTCTGGAAAAAGAAAAAGACCATGTTGAGGGATTTTCACCTGAATTAGCGATTGTTACCATTGGCGGAGGTCAGAAACTTGAAGAACCTCTGGTAGTTCGCCCCACTTCGGAAACCATCATTGGCCACATGTATGCAAAGTGGATCCAGTCTTACAGGGATCTGCCTGTTCTAATTAACCAGTGGGCAAACGTAGTCAGATGGGAAATGCGGACACGCCTGTTCTTGCGAACACTCGAATTCTACTGGCAGGAAGGTCATACAGCTCACGAAACAGCGGAAGAGGCCGAATTTGAAACCAGGCAGATGCTGGATGTTTATGCTGATTTTGCGGTCAATGAAGCAGCCGTGCCGGTTGTTCCAGGAAGAAAAAGTGAGTCGGAAAAATTTGCAGGGGCTGTTCGATCATACACAATAGAAGCTATGATGGGAGATACACGGGCACTTCAGTCTGGCACCTCCCATAACCTTGGCCAGAATTTCGCGAAAGCATTTGATATCCAGTACCTGGATAGGAATAATGAACTCCAGTATTGCTGGACAACATCCTGGGGGCTTTCCACGCGCTTCATCGGAGCGATTATTATGACCCATGGAGATGATCAGGGTTTAATTCTCCCACCTCGTTTGGCGCCAACACAAGTTGTAATCGTACCTATTTTCAAGAACGATCAGGAAAAAGAAATCGTAATGGGAGCAGCGAACCGGGTAAAAGGGCTTTTATCTGAATTCCGGGTGGAATTTGACGACAGGTCTGAACTTACTCCTGGTTTCAAATTTAATGAGTGGGAATTAAAGGGTGTTCCCCTGCGAATCGAAATTGGCCCGCGGGATGTAAAGAAAGATAGTGTGACATTTGCAAGGCGTAATCTGCCCGGCAGAGAAGGGAAAACGCAGGAAAAAATGGGACAGATTCAACTTCGTACAACAGAAGTGCTAAATGAGATTCAGAATAATCTCCTGAAAAAAGCGACCGAATTCAGAGAATCGCATACTTTTTATCCTGATAATTATGATGAATTTAAGCAAGCGGTACAAAGGGGTTGGGCATACAGCCCGTGGTGTGGGCGGGCTGAGTGCGAAGCGCAAATAAAAGAAGAAACCAAGGCAACCATACGATGTATTCCTTTCAAACAGGAAGATAAAGAATCCACATGTATAAAATGTGGGCAAACTGCCAAGGAAAAAGTGATTTTTGCCAGGGCATATTAGCTCCCGTATGTCAAATGTTCAGCTGCCACGGCTGCAATCCCAAATTAAGGCTTTAATGAATCATTTCACGGAAGAGGATATTTTCCGTGATTCTCTGTTATCTTTATTGAATATATACAGCCAGAAAAAGAGTTCCCAGAAGTTAAGGTTTGATCGTAAATTCTCAGTACCATCTTTTCAGATTCCATCCATTGTTTTATCAGAGCTAAATTCAAATTTTGAACAGGCGGCTCGGGATTATCCCGATGTTTCGTTTAAACATTCTGAGGTATTGGGGAATATGGACTTCCCAGAAACAAAATTGCTTGCTTTTACATTATTAATGGCTCTACCTTCTTCATACCATGACGAAGTATTCGAAAGATTGCCGAAAATCATCCATCAAGACAATGCCGAGGAACTTAATGAAAAATTTCTGGACTGCCTGGAGGAAAATCCCGCCATCATGCTTTCTGAAAAATGGCTGGAGTTGATTGAAAATTGGCTGTTGTCAGAAAATTTGCAGACAAAAAAAATCGGGGTGTCTGCATTGACCCGATTAATCCAAAATAAAAAATTTGATTATTTTCCCAAAATCTTTCGTTTGCTTACACCATTGTTTTCGGAACCCAAGATTGAAATACGACACGACCTTATGGAAATCGTTACGGCAATGATCAGCCGTACCGAACCAGAAACAGCTTCTTTTCTTATATCCATCGCTAAATTACACGCAAATGATGAAAATAGAGTTTTTATCAGGAAATGTCTGCCATTATTTAATACGAATCTCCAGGACGAGATAAAAGATGCCCTTTGAGGGCGAAATATGCTCCATCTGGTATAATTGAAAGTTGTCTGACTAGTCCCTCCCGAGGCTATTGGGCTTTGGGTGAGGAGACTTGCTGATAAACAAATTTATAGGAGAAAGCAATGTCACTGACAAAAGAGGAAAAAAGCAAGATTATTGAGGAGTTTCAGGTTCATGATACTGACACGGGATCTGCAGAAGTCCAAATCGCAATGATGACAAGGCGTATTCAGCAGCTCACGGAACATCTAAAAATCCATAAACATGATGAATCTTCCAGGCGGGGTCTTCTGAAACTTGTGGGTCAACGGAGAAGATATCTCGCTTACCTGAGTCGTAAAAATTACCAGAGCTATCAGGATATCGTCAAAAAACTCAACCTGAGAAGCAAATAATCATCAAACCCAGGCAGATGGATTTTTATAAAAAATCCATTCGCTTGTTTCATAAAAATCTATAAATGTTCCCCAGGGTTGGGAATTGAGAAATGGCCAGGTTCATACACTGCAAATTTCTCAGTCCCTAACCTCAAGGGGAAGAAAGAAAGAGGGAATATGCAAAAACATGGAAAAGAGGGTTCAACAA
>CAYPPV010000008.1:0-19831 GCA_964412705.1 uncultured Pelolinea sp.
ACCAGAAAATTATTGATTCAAATATACAGGTTGTTACTTTAGAAGAAGAGAAATACCCAAAAAGACTAAAATCCATTGAGCAGCCTCCCCCAGTTCTATATATCCGTGGTTTATTAGAGGAAGGGGACGAATTTGCAGTTGCCATAGTCGGGACCAGGCGAAATACTTCCTATGGGCGCCAGGTAGCTTTTGACCTGGCTTCCTATCTGGTCCGTAACGGGATTACAGTTATTAGCGGGCTGGCCAGGGGAATTGATTCCATTGCCCATAATTCGGCTCTCAAAAACGGGGGGAGAACAATTGCAGTATTGGGTTGCGGCGTGGACGTGGTTTACCCGCCGGAGCATAGAAAATTGTACAGTAGTATTTGGGAATCCGGCGCATTAATCAGCGATTATTATCCGGGGACAGAGCCTGAAGGTATTAATTTTCCACCCAGGAATAGGATCATATCAGGATTATCGCTGGCAGTGGTCGTGATTGAAGCCGGTGAAAAGAGCGGCGCGTTGATTACCAGTGAATTTGCGGCATCCCAGGGCAGGGAAGTGTTTGCAGTCCCCGGCCCAATTTACGCCCCCAAGAGCAAGGGGACCAACCGATTGATCAGGGACGGCGCCCTGCCGCTGATTGGTTTTGAAGAGATATTGGCTGCCATAAATCTGGAGCAGATTGAAGAATACCGATATGCGAAAAAAGTTATTCCGCAGAGTGATATTGAAGTCCTCCTGATTGAAACCCTGAAAAATGAACCCAGGCACATCAACGATATAAAAGCGGAAACCGGTCTTTCCATGGAAAAGATTTCAGCTTCACTTGTTATGATGGAGCTGCGGGGTTTGGTAAAACAAACTGGAAATATGACATATATTTCAATTGGTGATGAAAATGCTGATTACGAGGTGTGATGAGTAATAATTTTTTCGCAGTGATCATGGCGGGCGGCGGGGGTACTAGGTTGTGGCCGGTATCCAGAAAAGGTCAGCCAAAGCAGATGCTTAGACTTACAGATGACCGCTCTTTGTTCGGGATCTCGGTTGACCGTATTCGAAAAATATTTCCGCTTGAGAGAATCTTTGTTGTCACAATCGCAGACCAGATTGAAGCGTTGAAAAAGGAAGCTCCGGGATTGAACAATGAGAATTTTATTGTCGAACCCTTTCCCAGGGGTACCGCTTCTGTGGTTGGCTTGGCCGCTGTCCGCTTAAAGCAAATTCATTCAGATGCTGTGATGGCAGTTTTAACGGCGGACCACATAATCGAAAATGAATCTCTATTTCATGATGTTTTATATGAAGGTTACCGGTTAGCGGGGCAAGGGTACTTGGTGACGATGGGAATCGTGCCGGATTTTCCCTCTACTGGCTATGGGTATATTAAATCCGGAGAAAAAATCTCAGGTTCAAATTCCCGCGAAGTGATTCAGTTTGTGGAAAAACCCGATAAATCAACTGCAGAAGATTATTTAAAAAAGGGTAACTATTACTGGAATTCCGGGATGTTTGTTTGGAAGATTGACCAGATTTTGGATGAATTTGAAAGACAGATGCCGGAGCTGTTTAGAGAATTGACCAATATTACCAAATACCTAGAGAAATGTGAATATGAAGAAAAAATTAAAGATATCTGGTCGGGTATTCACCCTCAAACAATTGATTATGGCATCATGGAGAATGCTGAAAATGTGGCTGTTGTTCCCGCTGAAGATCTTGGTTGGAGTGATATTGGCAGCTGGGATTCAATGTATGGTTTTCTTGATCAGGATGAATCGGGCAACGTCAGCAATGATATTTATGTTATAAATCTTGACTCGCAGAACAACCTTATCTTCAGCGAGAACAAAAAGAAGCTGATCGCTGTGATCGGTTTGGACGACCTGGTTATTGTTGAGGGCGAAAAAGCAATGCTTGTTTGCTCAAGAGGAGATACTGAAAAGGTAAAAGAGGTCATTCAAAGGATAAGGGAAAGAAAATTGGATGAGTATTTGTAGAGGAGTAATTTTGAAAGCATATTGTGTAAAGTGTAAAGAAAAAAGAGAAATCGTAAATCCGACACCGGATTTCAACTCACGCGGAACACCCGTAACCACGGGTAAATGTCCAGTTTGTGGCACGAAACTATACCGGATTGGTCGTACAGAAATGCATGAAGGCATGGAAGCCCCTGAAATAAAAAAGAAGGAAATCAAGAGATCAGGGAAGTTGGTTATTGTTGAATCTCCAGCCAAAGCGCGAACAGTCGGAAATTTTCTCGGTAAAGGATATAAAGTAAAAGCATCAGTTGGTCACGTTAGGGATCTTCTGAGATCCCAGCTTTCGGTGGATGTGGAAAATAATTTTGAACCAAAATACAGGGTGCCCAATGAGAAGCGGCCGGTTGTCAAGGAGATCAGAAATGACGCCAAGACTGCTGAGGAAATCTATCTGGCCACTGACCCTGATCGAGAGGGAGAGGCAATTGCTTGGCATTTGATGGAAGCCGCGGAACTTGCGAAACAGCGTACAAAAAGGGTGGTGTTTCACGAAATCACCAAACAAGCTATTAATGACGCTTTTTCACACCCACGGGGCATAGACAATGACCTTGTTGACGCGCAGCAGGCCAGAAGAATCCTGGACAGGCTGGTTGGATACAACCTTTCCCCCCTTCTTTGGAAAAAAGTGCGCGGCCGTCTTTCTGCGGGAAGGGTGCAGTCTGTCACACTGCGCCTGATTGTTGAAAGAGAGAGGGAAATTGAGGCATTCATTCCGCAAGAATACTGGTCAGTGGACGCTGTGTTTTCTCCTGAATCCTCAAAAGAAGAGTTTACAGCTTCGCTTTCAAAGGTAGATGGCGAAGACCCAAAGCTGTCTTCGAAAGAAGAGGTGGATAAACTGCGCAAGGACATGGAGCCAGCGGTTTATAAGGTTTCTAATATCAAGCGCGGGACAAGAAAACGTCGCCCATACCCGCCCTTCACAACCAGCACGCTGCAGCAGCAGGCGTCCCGCCAGCTTGGGTTTACAGCCAAGCGCACCATGCGCATCGCACAGCAGCTTTATGAAGGTATTGATGTGGGCGAAGATTCTGAATCAGGTTTAATCACATACATGAGAACGGATTCAACCAATATCTCGCCGGTCGCTTTGAATGAAGTAAGGGAATATATCCAGAATGCGCATGGAAAGGCTTTTCTCCCTGAAAAACCAAATTTTTATAAAACGAAAACAGCTAAGGCGCAGGAAGCCCATGAAGCGATCCGTCCGACATCAGTGTTGCGGACTCCAGAGAAGATAAAAAAATACCTTAAGCCAGAACAGTTCAGGCTTTACCAGCTTATATGGAGAGGATTTGTTGCCTCGCAAATGGAGCATGCTCTCTATGTAACCTTATCCATTGAGGTGGTGGGAAAGAGTAATTTACATGAGTATCATTTGAGAGCTTCTGGTTCCGTGTTGAAATTTCCCGGTTTCCTGGTTTTATATGAGGAAGCGACGGATAATGGGAAAAAAGGAGATGAAGAAAAAAAGCTGGATCTACCGAAAGGCCTGCAGGAAAGGGATGCTCTGCGATTGTTAAAACTGCTTTCGGAACAGCACTTTACACAACCACCTCCAAGGTTTACAGAAGCCTCTTTGGTACAAGAACTTGAGGAAAATGGAATCGGTCGGCCTTCAACGTATGCGCCGATAATTTCCACGATACTTGCGCGCGGCTATGTAGAGAAAGATGGCAAGCGTCTGATCCCAACGGAAACCGGCATACTAGTAAATGATCTGCTTGTGGAATATTTTCCGGATGTTTTGGGGATCAATTTCACCGCTCACATGGAAGAGGACCTAGATGAGATCGCCAGCGGAGAAAGAAAGTGGAACGATGTCATAGCTGAATTCTACAAATCGTTTGAGCCCAAGCTAGAGCATGCACGGGAAGAAATACCTGAGAACCAAATCGAACCTGAAAAATTAGGAAGAGAGTGCCCTGAATGTGGGGGAGAACTTGTCGTTAAATGGGGACGGTATGGTAAGTTTATCAGCTGCAGCAACTATCCGCAGTGTAAATACACAGAACCCTATTTGGAAAGAATTGGTGTTGCCTGCCCATTAGATGGTGGTGAGATTGTTGTTCGCAAAACCAGGAAGGGGAGAATTTTTTATGGATGCTCCAATTATCCGGAATGCGAGTTTTCCTCGTGGAACAGGCCAATGGATATAAAATGTCCTGATTGCGGGGGTCTTTTAACGATAAAGAACAAAAGCAAGGCTCAATGTATGGAATGTAAAGAAATCTTCTTATTGGATGAGCTGAAAGTCCAAGAGGCATGAAACTTGCAATATTACTAATGTAAAATTAGTAATTAAATAAGGAGAAGCGGCTATGAATAAGATAAAGGATTTTCTCAAGAACCCAATGGCGCTTGGGATAATTGGACTGGCTGTGGGTTTGGTGCTGGGATTGGTGGTACTGGGATGGGGTATTTGGCCTGTTCAGTGGACGGATGCGGCGCCGTCGGACCTTCAAATGGATTACCAGCGGGATTATCTCTGTATGACGATTGATTCATACATAAGAAACCAGGACAGTGCGCTTGTTCAGATGCGATGGGAAGGTCTTGGAGAAAATGCGCCGGAGTTGCTGGACACTCTCACTCCAGCCGTTTGCCGGTTCCAATCAGGAGCAGAAATTGAGGCGTTTTCTGAAATGATAGGTCTTCAGATTGCTGAACCAATGGAAGTGGTCAAACAGGAAGGCATGAGTGGAGAATTTGTTGCTCCAGAGGAGGAAGAAGGTGGCATCTCCTTGATACCGTTAGGGATCCTGCTAGTGTTGACACTAGGCGTTGGTGGCGTTTTTATTTTTTTAATGGTGCGCAGGACTAAAGCCATTCCAGGCGGTGAGCCGAAAGTAAAGAAATCACGAATTCCAACCGAGGATGTTCTTCAGAAATCGTCCGGTGCAGGTGTGCCCAAGGGACGGGCGGAACCGCCCCTGGCACAGTTTATGACAACATACCGCCAGGGAGATGATCTTTATGATGATTCATTCAGCATTGATTCAGTAAATGGGGAGTTCCTGGGTGAATGCGGGGTCGGCGTTGCGGAAACGATTGGCGTTGGTGAACCAAAAAAGGTAACCGCTCTCGAGGTTTGGCTGTTTGATAAGAATGATATTCAGACCGTAACCAACGTGCTGATGAGTGAGCATGCCAATAATGATGCGGCCATTCGCCAACGGCTGATGTCAAAGGGCGAACCAATAGTGATTGAACCTGGGATGACCTTCCTTCTTGAAACTGCTTCTTTGCAGCTGGAAGCGAAAGTGATTGATATGGTTTACGCTCGCGGGCCGCTGCCTGAAAATAGCTACTTCTCCCGAGTTACTTTGGAAATTTCAGTCTGGCAGAAATAAAAAACCAAAGGCCCGGTATTTCTGAATCGGGCCTTTCTTTATTTAATTTCGATTATTTTAAAATTAGTGAATCCGCCTGGCGTTTCAACCCGAACGATATCCCCTTTGTGGTGATTGAGAAGGTTTTTTCCGATGGGTGATTCATAGGATATCTTTCCGTTTTGTGGGTCCGCTTCTTTCGATCCCACAATATAAAAGGTCTCTACCGGGCACCCCTCTTCTTTCACGGTAACCTTTGAACCAATTTTCACGATTCCCGGTTCATTTTCACCGGGTTTGATGACCTTGGCGTGTTTGAGGGTCTCTTCTAATTCCTGGATTCTTCCTTCAATAAAGGCTTGATCTTCTTTTGCCTTGATATAGTCTGCATTCTCAGAAAGATCCCCCATCTCGATAGCAGAGCGAAGCCTGTCCGCAAGCTCTTTGCGCGCAGTCCCTTTTAATTGGTCAAGTTCCTGGCGTAATTTCTTTATTCCTTCCGCGGTAAGATATATGTCTTCTTCCATCGTTATTTTAAAGGTTTCTTTACGTTGTGATTGTAGATTTTACTATAACGGAATTTGTCAGCTTTATTCAGATATCAATAAGGTCCCAACTTTTTGCCCCATTAAGGCTTTGTAAATATTGCCAGGTTGATCTCCTGAAAAAATTCGCGCTTGAATCTCTGGATATTTCTTAATTAATTTCATCATTATTTTTACTTTTGATTCCATGCCGCCAGTTACATCTGATGCATTTGCAGAGGTGATTTTTGGAAGAAAGGTCTGGTAACTGGAGGGGCTGATCGACCGCAGGATTTTACCTTTCTTTTTATAATCGTCCCATACGCCTTCTTCAATGCCGGCCAAAAGAATTAAGTCTGGCTTGAATTTCTCAGCCAGCTCCTGAAATAAGGCTTCTGTGGATAAAATAACCCCTCCGCGCTTTTCATCAAAAATCACGTCACCAAATATGAGCGGTAAGAGATTGTGTTCGATAGAACGTTCGATGGGTGCAGTATTCCAGTGGATGATTTTCTTATCTTTTGTGATAATTGCTGAGGATGGGGGAAATGAAATGACCGGAAGTCCTGATTGGATGAGTTCAGAAACGACGATATGATTCAAATTCTTTGCGGATGACCAGACTTTTTGGAATCCATGCCACTGCGATTCTCTTTCAATAGCTTCCCCGATACCGTATTCTTCAGCAGCAGCATGTCCGAATGAGCCCGAACCATGACCGAGAACCAGCTGAATTCTTTTATTTGCTTTTAGCGCCCGGGATATCTCCAGCCCAATCCTGGAAATTGTTGATGGAAGGGCTGTGTTAGGCTGAAATTTGTCTGTAATCAGGGAACCGCCCAATTTTAAAAAAATGATCATTTTTTCACGCCTTCTCTGTTTGAATAAACAGTTGATACAAAGCAATTCACAGCACCCGCATTTAATAGTTCATCTTTCAATGATTCAGCAGCTTCTGGCGGTACCACAGCGATTATATTTCCGCCGCGCCCCCCACCACACAGCTTTGCACCATAGGCGCCTGAATTTTGAGCTGCAGTGACCAGGTTGTTTAATTTCTCGTTTGATACACCTAGCTTTTCCAGCAGAGCATGGTTTGAGCTCATCAAAGCACCAATCGTACATATGTCCTTCCCCTGCATGGCTGTAAGGGCTTTTTGGCTTATATCCCCAATCTGATTGAGAATTCCTTCAACCTCGGTTCGGTTTCTTTCATAAGATTGCCTGACATACTGAACAGTATCGCGGGTGGGTGTTCGCAAACCGCTGTCAGCAATCAGGAGTGTGAAAGAATTGCTGATTTGTATGAATTGCGGCGGTCTTCCTTTTATATAATAAACCGGCTGGTTGTATGTGATGACGGTGTTATCAATTCCCGAGGGGGTTCCGTGCTGATGTTTTTCGATTTCATAGGCAAATTGGTTGATCTTTTCTTCGGATAATTTAAATCCCAAAAAACTGGAAACAGATCTGCTTAATGCGACAGCAAGCGCTGCGCTGGAGCCAAGGCCCGCAGATGACGGAATAGACGATGAAATCCGTATTTCCATTGACGGAAAATGATTAACGGATAATCCCTCCTGGATTGTACGCAGTGCAGCTTTGAAGGTATGGCCCTGATTTAAATCATTTAGCAATAATTCTTTGCCGCTGTTCGTGTCGACAAATTTGATTTCTTCATGGCTTTTTCCAGGCAGCGGGATGATAGTTGTTTTTAGATGAATTGAATTGATAGGAACCGCAATTGCTGGATATCCATAAACGACAGCGTGTTCCCCAAAAAGGATGGTTTTTCCCGGAACTTTCGCGGAAATTGCTGGCATAATTTTTTATGTAAGATAAAAAATGACCAAGACGCTCAGCGCCCATAAAACAAGCGAAGAAAGCAGCGGGACATCCTGCAGGACAAGTTCCTCGGGCGCTCCCCCTTCCTTTTTTACCTTAATCAAGTATAGGTACCGGAAAATGCCATAAATAACAAAAGGTATTGTGAGCATCATGGAATGATTTTCCGGAAGGTTGGGAGCGGAAAAGGTGTATAAACTGTAAGCAACGATTGTGGTGCCGGAAACGATGGTGATTAGCTGATCGAGAAATTCTATCGTATAGCCGTTAAAAACCTTTCGGTGCTGGTTTGCATCTTCCGACATGATTGAAAGCTCGGCCCTTCTTTTTCCAAATCCTATGTACAGCGCAAGTAGTGTCGTAACAACGTACATCCAGGGGGAGAACCGCTCGACCTTTATGAGCGTTACGCCGGCAGCCACCCTTAAAACAAATCCGGAAGCAATGATCATGACATCAACAAGGGGAACGTGTTTGAGCCACTGAGAATAAAGAAAGTTCATAAAAAGGTAAACCAGACAAATAGCGAAGAAAGCATTCGAGAGTTTATACGCCCAATAAATTGACGCAGCAGCCAGTACAATCCCAATAATGACCGCATCACGTATTTTTACCTGTCCTGACGCAATAGGTCTGTTCTTCTTTTTTGGATGCATTTTGTCTGCTTCAGCATCAAATATATCGTTGAAAATATAAACACTGCTTGAGAGGATTGAGAAAATAATGATGCCCCCAAGGATGCGCGCAGCCGCACTAAAATTTGTAAGCTGTCTGTCAAAAACCAGCGCCGCAAGCAGAAAGCTGTTCTTTAACCACTGCTTGATACGGAGACTTTTTATTATTCCTTTCATCATTTTTTGAATATTATCATATTTACAAATTAAAATAATTATGCTTCCCTATGAATAAAATACGATTGGATATTCTTCTTGTTGAAAAGGGATTAGCTGGGAGCCGGAATCAGGCTCAACGGTTAATCATGGCTGGTGAAGTTCTTGTGAATGGGCAGCTTGCCCACAAGGCATCAGAAAGGGTATCCGAAGAGGATCAAATCCAGCTTAAATCTCGCCCAAAATATGTATCTCGCGGCGGTGAGAAACTGGAAGCAGCTCTTGGGTCATTTGGACTGGTTGACTTATCCGGGAAAATTTGTGTGGATATTGGCGCTTCAACTGGAGGTTTCACTGATTGTATGCTCCATTACGGCGCAGAAAAGGTGTACGCAATCGACGTCGGATATGGTCAGCTCCACCAGAGTCTTCGCAATCACCCCCGGGTTGTTGTTATGGAACGCGTAAATATCCGTGAAATTCAATCCATGCCGGAGAAAATAGAATTTATTGTGATTGATGTGTCTTTTATCTCCCTGAAACTGGTATTCCCGGTTATCCTGAAGTGGCCGAGACAACCTGTTGTGAATATCATTGCTCTTATCAAGCCCCAGTTTGAGGCAGGAAGGAGGGAAGCAGCGAAGGGCAAAGGGATAATAAAAGACGATGAGATTCGGCAGAATGTTCTAAAGAAAACGATTCAATTTGCTGAAGACCTGGGATTAAAATTCTTGGAAGCAGTCGATTCTCCTGTGGCTGGCAGGAAGGGAAATGTTGAAATACTTGCCCATTTTATTTTGGAGCAATAAAAAACCTGCCTAAAGGTTGGGAAAATGAGATAGAGTATACTAACAGGTTGCCATGCAAACAGATCGTATAAGAAATTTCTGCATTATTGCCCATATTGACCATGGGAAGTCCACTCTGGCTGACCGGATGCTCCAGCTCACCGGAACTATTACAGATAGAGAGATGGTTGACCAGGTCTTGGACAGCATGGACCTTGAAAGAGAAAAAGGGGTAACCATTAAAGCATCTGCTGTGCGAATGGTTTATGAGTATAGGGGTGAGGAATATGAACTTAACCTCATTGATACGCCGGGACATGTCGATTTTTCTTATGAGGTAAGCAGAGCATTGGCCGCCTGCGAAGGTGCATTACTTGTCGTGGATACTACACAGGGGATCGAGGCGCAAACACTCGCAAATCTCTATCTAGCCCTGGAATCCGACCTTGTGATCATTCCTGTACTGAATAAAATTGATCTTTCTTCTGCTCACCCAGAGGAAGTAGCAGAGGATTTGAGCAATTTGCTTGGAATTGAAACGGCGGACATGATTCAGATTTCTGCAAAACAGGGGACGAATGTGGATCAGGTTTTAAATGCGGTTGTTGAACGCATTCACCCTCCAAGGGGTGGGATTGAGACACCCCTTCAAGCCATGGTATTTGATTCACATTATGATTCTTATAAGGGTGTGATCGCTTATGTCAGGTTGTTTGAGGGCAGGATGTCCCTTAAAGACAATCTGATGGTAATGTCAAACAGAATTGATTTCTATCCGATCGAATTGGGCATTTTTGACCCTCACATGAAGCCGGTAAAGGAGCTTCAGGCAGGAGATGTGGGATATATCGCAACTGGTTTAAAGACGCTTAGGGAGTGCAGGGTGGGGGATACCATCACCGTGGCAACCAGGCCTGCTAAAGAAATGCTACCTGGTTATAAAAATCCCAAACCTATGGTTTTCGCCGGAATTTATCCGGTAGAAGGCGAAAGCTACGGAGATCTGAAAGACGCTCTAGAAAAACTTCAGTTAAACGATGCGTCATTGCAGTTTGAAACAGAGACTTCCCAGGCACTGAACTTCGGTTTCCGCTGCGGATTCCTGGGTTTATTTCATATGGAAATCATACAGGAGCGGCTTGAGAGAGAATATGATCTGGATATTGTCCTGACTGCTCCTACGGTTGAATATGAAATTGTTATGCATTCGGGAGAAAGAATCTTTATTGATTCTCCGGTAGACCTGCCTAAGGAAAGTTTGATAGAAGAAATCAGGGAACCTTGGGTGGATCTCTGGATTTTTACTCCAACCGAATACTATGGCGCTGTGATGGAAATCGTAAACCGCCGGAATGGGGAATTTATTGAACAGGAATATCCTGCCCCTAACCGGGTACATTTAAAATTTGAGGTTCCGCTTTCGGAAATCATCGTGGATTTTTTCGATGAACTAAAATCCAAAACCAGGGGTTATGCATCAATGGATTATCAGTTTAAGGAGTACAGGCCTGGCAATTTGGTCAAACTCGAGGTCCTTATTAACGGAGATCCAGTGGATGCCCTTGCATCCATCGTACACCGGGAGCAGGCTTATACGAAGGGTCAAAAGTTGGTCAGTAAGCTGAAACGGTTGATTCCCCGCCAGCTTTACGAAGTGGCTATCCAGGCAGCAGCGGATGGAAGGGTGATATCAAGAGCGAACGTGAAAGCACTGAGAAAGGATGTCCTTTCCAAATGCTATGGCGGTGATGTGACAAGAAAAAGGAAACTGCTTGAAAAACAAAAACGGGGAAAGAAACGCATGAAGCGAATCGGAAATGTGGAGATCCCGCAGGAAGCCTTCATGGCCGTGCTTACCATAGAGGATGAATAGAAAAATATGAAAGAGAATTATCTGATAACTGGCGGAGCGGGTTTTATTGGCTCCAATTACGCAAAAAAGTTAATCAGCGAAGGGAAAAACGTAACCATTTTGGACAATCTCTCACGCAGGGGAGCAGAAGACAATCTGAAATGGCTTCGCTCCGAAGCCGGTGGGGAGAACTTTCAATTTGTTAATGCGGATATTCGCGATTTTAAAGCAGTAAAAAATTTCGCATCCAGGCAGGATGTCATTGTTCATCTGGCAGCCCAGGTTGCGGTTACTACTTCTGTCCTGGAACCTCGTGAAGATTTTTTCGTAAATGCTCAGGGAACCTTTAATGTTCTTGAAGCAGCCAGAGTAAGCGGCCGCCAGCCGGTTTTTATCTACGCTTCAACGAATAAGGTGTACGGAGAACTCGAGGATCTCGAAATTTCTGAAAAGGATACTCGATATACATATAAAGAAAAGCCATTTGGCGTGGATGAAAACAGATGCATCGATTTTCATTCTCCTTATGGCTGTTCAAAAGGCTGCGGTGACCAGTATGTAAGGGATTATGCGAGGATTTATGATATCCCGACAGTTGTATTCAGGCAGAGTTGCATTTACGGCATCAGGCAGTTTGGAATTGAGGACCAGGGATGGGTGGCCTGGTTTGTTATTGCGGCAAATAAGGGTGCGGCGATTACGATTTATGGAGATGGAAAGCAGGTCCGTGATTTGCTCTTTGTAGATGATCTGTTGAATGCGTATGATCTTGCAATTGAAAGGATTGATGTCTGCAAAGGGCAGATTTTTAATATTGGTGGCGGCCCGGATCGATCCATATCCATTTATAAGGAATTTTGGCCCATTCTTGAGGAAACTCTTGGGAAGGAAATCCCGGTAAATTTCCAAGATTGGCGCCCGGGAGATCAGAAAGTATACATTTCCGATATCCGGAAGATCCAGTCGCTGTTGGGTTGGAAGCCTGAAATTGAAATCAGAGATGGAATTCAACGGCTGTATTGCTGGATTTCTGAGAATGAGGGGCTTTTCGCATAGCATATATGAATATCCTGGTTGAACTCACATATTACAGACCACATACAAGCGGTTTAACGATATATGCTGAGAGATTAGCGAAAGCTCTGGCAAGAAAAGGACATAAAGTTACTGTATTAACTTCACGATATGACCCGTCCCTTCCTCCAGAGGAAACGATGGATGGTGTGCATATCGTCCGCGCTCCCGTATTATTCCGTATCAGTAAGGGCGTGGTAATGCCGACTTTTGGTTTGATTGCTACTACGCTTGTGCTTCAAAATGATGTGATCCATCTTCATTTACCCCAATTTGATGCTGCTGGCCTTGCCCTGAGGGGGAGGGTGTTGAAAAAACCGACTGTAATTACCTACCACTGTGATCTTCAGATGCCAAAAGGGATATTAAGCTGGGCGGCCAATCAGGCAGTTAATGTCATGAATCATATTGCGTCAGCATTCACTCACCGTCTTGTTGCTTATACCAGTGACTACGCGGAACATTCCACTTTGTTGACAAAATTTTCAAAAAAGATAGAAATTATTAATCCCCCCGTTGAGCTTCCATCTATTTCAGCTGAGAAAATAATAGAATTCAAGGAAAAAAATAATCCTGAGGGAAAATATCCGGTAATCGGTATGGCAGCGCGGTTTGCATCTGAAAAGGGAGTGGAAGTCCTTCTCAATTCGCTGGAAAAAATTCGGAAAATTTATCCGGATGTCCAGGTATGGTTCGCTGGCCCTTATAAAAATATTTTAGGCGAAGAAGAATATTACCAGCGGCTTAAACAAGTAATAGATAAATATCAAAGTTCGAATAACTGGAAATTTCTGGGATTGTTGGCGCCGTCTGAGATGGCGGCTTTCTATCCAAATCTCGATATACTTGTAATCCCCAGCCTGAATTCAACAGAAGCTTTTGGTCTCGTGCAGATTGAAGCAATGATGAATGGTGTACCGTCTATCTCATCTGATTTGCCGGGCGTTCGCAGGCCGGTGCAAAGACATGGCATGGGTATCGTAATCCCTGTCGGGGATTCATTGGCATTGGCAGATGCAGTAATTGAAATTGCCGGACATCCTGGGAAATATTCAAAAACCGATGATAATCTGCGGAAAATCTATTCTCCCGATTCGGTTGCTTCTGAATATGAAGCCCTTTTCCAGAGATTGCTTGCTGATTTAAATAAACCTGTTAATTAATTGATGAACAAGATTCAAGAAGATTTGCTCTGGAAAAATATCTCAGAGCTACCTTATTTCAGGGGATTCCTCCGGGCGGTGGAAGGTTGTTTCTACAGGGAATTTGCCATAAAAGGACCAGTGCTTGATTTGGGCTGTGGTGATGGTCATTTTTCGGAAAGCACTTTTAAAGACATCGAATTATTTGGTGTAGATCCTTCTTCAAACATGCTTCAGCAGGCAAAAGGGAAAGAGATTTTTTCAAATCTCATTCAGAGCTTGGGAGGAAATCTCCCCTTCCCTAAAAATTTTTTTGAGACTGTTATAAGCAATTCCGTCCTGGAGCATATTCCTGATGTAGAAACGGTTATTTCCGAGATGGTCAGGGTAATGAAATCGGGAGGGATTTTCATCACAACTGTCCCAAACAATCATTTCACGGACAATCTCTCTGTCGCTAAATTTTTTGAAAATATCGGCCTGAGGGGTGGGGCAAATTTTTACAGAAAGCTGTTCAACCGTATCTCTCGCCATCATCACACAGATTCTCCGGAGAGATGGGCGGAAAGATTAAAAGAAAATGGATTGGAAATCCTAAGAATGTGGAATTATTTTCCTCCTGTTTCCCTGAGGATACTTGAATTTGGCCATTTATTAGGTCTACCCACATGGATCAATAAACAGCTGTTTGGCAGATGGGTACTTTTCTCATCAAAAAGAAATATCTACCGTCGTATCATCTATTCCCGCATATTAGAAAATTATCAGAAAAACCAGATAAGCGAAAATGGCGCTTATACATTAATATATGCTCGAAAAATTTCGTGATGCCTGAGCCAACTATCCTAGATTACTTGAAATCTTTATTTACTTCTCATCCCATTGACCTGAAGGAATATTTTGAAGATGGGGGAATTGGCGAAAAAGCTGAAGTTAAGAAAAAAGGAACAACCTCTTCATGTAATCAAAATAACTGGGGGATTGTTTTTGGATTTGTATGCGCATTAACTGCGCAATATTTCCTTGAGCCTGAAAGGCGACAGTTGGGTTTGGCCGTTATCTTATATTCTTTTTCAGCGCTTTTGATTTTTTGCCGAAAACAAAATTGTGGGCTTCGGGATGAAGTCGGGAAAGCGGACAGTGAAATAGATGGAAAATTGGGTGTAAAGCTATATAGGCCGTATATGCTGTATTTCTCACTTTTCTTGGAAATTGCAGCCTTTTTTTCCTTCTCGAATCATTCATTCAAGTATCTCAACCTTAGTCTCTGGATCTCAGGATTATTGTTTTTCATCGGCTCATTTTGGAATTTCAAATTCAAAAAGCCAACAAACAGCCGACACGTTTTACTGCATTTATCTCTTTTGGGACTTGTTCTTATTTGCGCTGCTTTTTTCCGTTTTTACATGTTAGAGGAAGTGCCGGGAGAAATGTTCAGCGATCATGCAGAAAAGCTTCTGGATGTAATGGATATTCTTGATGGACAGCGGCCTGTTTATTTTCCGAGAAATACAGGTCGAGAAGCCCTGCAATTTTATGTGACAGCCATGCTTATTCAATTCTTTAATGTGGAAATTGGATTTATGAGCCTCAAAATCGGTACGGCTTTGGCAGGCTTGCTATCACTTCCTTTTATCTATCTTTTCACGAAGGAAATATTTAATAAATGGGCGGGGCTGCTGGCTGCTTTTTTCTGCGGGATTGCCTATTGGCCGAATGTTATCTCAAGGGTCGGACTTCGATTTCCTTTTTACCCTCTTTTTGTCGCACCGGTTCTTTACTTTTTAATAAGAGGTCTTAAGTTCCGTAACTCAAATAATATTCTTCTTTCGGGCATATTTTTAGGAATGGGTCTCCATGGGTACAGCCCGATTCGGATTCTGCCCATATTGGTTGGTCTGATTTTTTTGATCTTCCTTATTTATGAGAAGAGTATTGACCACAGAAAATTTGCGTTGCAAAGCTTTGTGATTTTGGCTCTCACTTCATTGATTATTTTTATACCGCTTCTATGCTATATGATCGATGAACCCGGAATAGTCAGTTACCGTTCCCTTTCCAGATTAACCGGAATAGAAAATCCAATAACTGGATCCCCTATCGCTATTTTCATGAAAAATCTCTGGAAATCATTAACCATGTTTTTTTACCAGAATGGAGTAGTGTGGGTACATTCCGTTCCCAACCGGCCGGCTCTCGGCATAGTATCAGCAGCATTGTTGTTCACCGGAACAGCCAATTTAATAAGGAATCGGGCTGGACAAAAAGGCTGGATTTTCTTCACGCTTCTCATCTCTATACCAGTACTGATGCTTCCCTCTATTCTCTCGCTTGCTTACCCTATGGAAAATCCGGCGTTAAATAGAAGCTCGGGGGCGGTTGTACCAGTATTTGCAATTGTGGGTTATGGAATGTTTGAGATCATTGAGAATTTGGTGATAAGAATGAGAAAACCGGTTTTTCGGACAGCCGGGATTATTTTTGCTTTGTGTTTAGTCTTGATATCGATGGAACAAAATTACCGGCTTGTTTTCGATCAGTATCACCATCAATTTTTGGTAAATGCATGGAATACTTCAGATATGGGGAACGTAATTGCGGAGTTTATCAGGGAGGGTGGAGACAAAAACCATGCTTATGTTGTACCTTACCCGCACTGGGTTGATACGAGGCTGGTGGGGATAAATGCCGGATTCCCCCGAAAGGATTATGCTCTTTGGCCGGAGGATTTTGCAGGCACAACCAAAACAGACGGAAAAAAACTGTTTATATTAAAACCCGAGGATGAGGAAAGCCTGCATGCATTAGAATTGCTCTATCCTGAAGCGAAATCCGAAATATTTTATTCGGAAATTCCCGGGAAAAATTTTATTAAATTCGTTGTTCCGGAATAAATCCGAAGATGGATGTAAAAAAGCAGAAGAAAATTCTCAATCATCCCTTATTTGCAGTTTTCTTATTGGCGACTATCGTTGCAATGGGTGCCTTTTTGCGCTTCACAGGGATAAATTGGGATGAAAGCTATCACCTTCACCCTGATGAACGCTTTCTTACCATGGTTGAAACATCCATTGCGCCTGTTGAAAGCCTGAGTGAATATTTCAACACCTCTATTTCCCGCCTGAATCCCCATAACATCAAAGATGCGAATGGAAATTCGGTCTATCCTTTTTTTGTATACGGCACGTTCCCGATCATGCTTGTTCGTTATGTGGCTGAGTGGACCAATCAAACGGGCTACAGCCAGATTCATATTGTTGGACGATATCTGTCCGGTATTTTTGATCTTGGTACGGTTATCATCACATTTCTGATTGCCCGGCAGTTGTTTGACAAACAAAAATGGGTCCCATATCTGGCTTCATTTCTATATGCGTGCGCTGTTTTGCCTATTCAGATATCCCATTTTTTTATTGTGGATAATTTCACAACCTTCTTCACAATGTTAGCTGTCTATGCTGGAATAGGTGTGTTTGATAAGAAAAAAAACAAAGAGGAATCTTCAGCATCAGCGCAACCCCGCTATTGGTGGATTAGAACATGGAAAGGATTTTTGCCTTACGCATTGTTTGGATTCGCCCTGGGATTGGCATGTTCCTCAAAAATTAATGCGATTGGGGTAGCCGCTCTACTGCCCTTAGCCGCATATTTAAATGATCCTGAAATTTTCTCAAAACCTGAAGCATTGAAGTTGAAAGCGCGCCACCTCGTTTTATCCGCACTTGTATTTTTTATCGTTTTTCGAATATTTCAGCCCTATGCGTTCCAGGGGCCTGGTTTTTTCGATATCGCTCCCAATCCCCGTTGGATACAGAATCTGCGGGAGTTAAGTTTTTTAAGTTCAGGGTCAAGTAATTACCCTCCCTCCCTGCAGTGGGCAAGGCGTTCAGTTCTTTTTCCTATAAAAAATTTGGTTATTTGGGGGATGGGAGTTCCCTTTGGTTTGAGCGCTTTGAGCGGATTAACCTGGATGGGAATAGAAATATTAAAAGGACGGGGTCTGAAAAATATTTTGGTCTGGATCTGGAGCTTGCTCTATCTGGTATGGCAAGCTCTGCGCTGGAATCCAACCATGCGCTATTTTCTGTTAATTTACCCGACGCTTGCTGTTATTGCAGCTTGGTTTGCATTTAAATTGGTGGTTTGGATAAGGAAATTCCAAAGCGCCAACACATTGCGAAGAGTCTTATCTTCCTTGTACGTTTTTATCCTTGTGGCGGGTACATTGATCTGGTCTTTATCCTTTATTAATATTTATCGAGAACCAGTTACCAGAATTACTGCCAGCGAATGGATTTACCATAACGTGGAGGGGGCAGTCAATTTGATGATGCGGGGAGAAGGTGGCGGCGAGTTCCTTCAGGCGCTTCCCTACCCTCATTATTTTGATTTGGAAGCGGATGAATTGATTGAATTGGATTTTGCTGTACAGGCAGATGGGCAAATTGACCAGATTCTTTTTGACAGCGTTTCATATCTGTCTGACAGCAGCTCCTTGCCTGATATGAGATTTTCAATAACTGATTCAGAAGGAGATAACACATTCTACGAGAATACACTTCGGGCATGTACAGGGGTTTCTGAAGATGTGCTTAGCAAAAAATATTCCATTTCGCTTACAGAATCGGTTCCAGTCAAAGCGGGCCAAAAGATGAAACTGATCCTTGATTCTTCAGATATGAATGAAACGCTGCGGCTCGCAGGTTATATTTCGGTTGGGATAAAAAATGATTCTTTCAGGATGGATCAGCCGGTTTTTGAAGCAAGCAAGAGAATTGCTACAGGAGAAAGATACCAGATTCCTTTCTCTCCTTACGAGGACTCTGTTTTAAAGGAAATCAATTTCTTCCGCATGATGGCAATACGGAGCGATGATAATAGGGTGGGTATAAAAGTTGAAATTATTGATGAAAACAGCGGTGCTGTTCTTACCTCCGGATACATAGAGGAGGATTTGTCCCTTATGGGTGATTTCCGGGGGAAGCAGGTAGTTATTCCGCTTGATAATGAAATCGTGCTTTCGGAGAATGAGGAATATATTTTTTCGATAGAACTGATAGAGGGATCAGAAGGAATAATGATAACCGGGAGCAAAATCGCAAAAGAGACGGACTGGGATGATGCGCTTCCGCTGTTCATGTTCGGCCAAAACCCATTTGACCGTGTCGAGGGTATATACTATTCCGATTTGAATTTCCAAATGTATTGGGAGGATAATTTAGAAAAGTTTGAGCGCTTCATTTCGATTTTAGGGAGGGCCGATTATTTTATTATCACCTCGAACAGGCAGTGGGGAAGTACCACCCAGATACCCGAACGCTATCCTTTGACTCAGCAGTTTTATGAATCGCTGATCGGATGCCCTTATGATAATCTTCAATACTGTTATCGGATTGCAGAACCTGGATGTTTTAAGGGATCGCTTGGCTTCGATTTGGAGAAGACTTTTCAGGTAAACCCTCATTTCATTTCGGTTGAATTTAATTCTCAGTTTGCTGAAGAAGCTTTCACGGTCTACGATCATCCCAAGGTGTTTATTTTTAAAAAATCCAATGACTTCAATCAGCCTTCTGTAATTGATGTTCTCAATGCAGTGAATTTGGACGAAGTATTGGTTCTGTCTCCTGAAGAGGCAGATGCCAGGCCGGGCAAATTATTATTATCTGAGGAACTTTTTGCCCAGCAAAAAAATGCCGGGACATGGTCAAACATATTCGATTATGAATCCTTTCAGAATAAATACCCCCTTTTTTCCGTCGTAATCTGGTATCTGGGCATCTCATTGTTTGGCTGGGCATCCTATCCTCTAATTCGCAGATGCTTTACAGGATTACGCTTCAAGGGATTCCCGATTTCAAAGGCCATTGGACTGCTTCTCATCAGCTTTGTAATCTGGGTATCAGGTTCTGTAAGTGTGCCTTTAACCAGGGTGCTGATTCTTTCAGTAGTTTTACTTTTGCTCTTCATTAATATGTTGATTTTCTTTTTTAACCGGAAAGAAATCTTTCCGGAATTAAAAAAAGATTTTCGGCATCTGTTGAAATTAGAGTTGATAAGTTTGGGATTCTTTATAATGTTTCTTTTTGTTAGGATGGGAAACCCGGACTTATGGCACCCCTACAAGGGCGGGGAAAAACCAATGGATTTTTCTTATTTCAACGCTGTCATAAAGAGTATCCATTTTCCTCCTTATGATCCATGGTATGCACAAGGATACATAAATTATTATTATTTTGGTTTTATCCTTGCGGCAGTTCCAACCAAACTATTGGGGATTGTTCCCTCCATCTCATACAACTTAATACTGCCGACATTCTTTTCATATACTGCCATGGCTGCATTCTGTTTGGGTGGCAACCTGGCATATCATTATTCTCTTGGAGAATCTGATTCTGATAATGTGGATACCATT
>CAYPPV010000009.1:0-18745 GCA_964412705.1 uncultured Pelolinea sp.
ACAGTTTCAAGCGTACTCTCAAAACATGGGGCACGAAGATCCAGGAACAACTTTTAAGTATTACAGCAAGTTAGCCAAGAATGATATAAGAAATGTAATTCTAAATAAATCAAGGAATTAGGTTGTTGGTTATTATTTGCTCTGGTTTTATTATTTTATTCGCACCTAATTTATATAATCTAGGTAATTTTGATGGTTTGAAAAAATTTGAATCATTAGAAACGAAAAAATCAGTCTTGTGAAAAATATGGCACCACATAGATATGACATCACAACGATAATTCTTATATTTTGACAAAGCCAAATCAGGATCGGTGCTGTTTCTTTTTAGAAAATCTTTCCATTTGTAATCAATATCTGGAAATAGAATTGTGTGAATATCTTCATCCAATTTAATTAATTTTTGATTTCTAAAAATTCCATGACCAATAAACCACATATCCAAATACATTAGAGTATCAAGAATGTTAATTGGTCTCTTGGATAGTCTCCCAAGTCGTTTTATTAAATCATTTAGTGAGGTTGAATATTTTCCATTAGGTAGTTTTTCAACTCCAGAAATCGCAGGTACGAAGACATCAACTTTTTTTTGATTATGAAGAGATAGAATTTTTTTTAGGTAAATTGCTGATATTTCCCCATTTTCTAAAGAAATTATGCAGTTGAAATCAAAAGTTAGCTTCATGATTAATCTTCTCTATAGCTTTTATCTAAATATGAGTATATATTGAAGTAAATAATGTATTTTTACTTTAAAAGAATAATATTTGATAATAAAATTCAACTCGTTTTGTGAACATTGATGTCACAAAACGGCTATTTTTTACACTGTAAAAGGTCGGGGCGGGCGGATTTGAACCGCCGACCTCACGGACCCGAACCGTGCGCGCTTCCGGTCTGCGCTACGCCCCGAATGTTCCGATTATACCTTAGACCATGTAAGCTTTTATGTTTCCCTTTTTATTTTCCTTGATGTTAGAATTAGCGCTCAACTATCATTTTCACAGGGAGAGGCAGTATGGCAAAAGACCGGAAAGTACGTGTGGGCATCATCGGCGTGGGAAACTGCGCGTCCGCCCTGGTGCAGGGCGTCACCTTCTATCAGAACGCGAGCGACAAGGACCGCGTGCCGGGTTTGATGCACGTCAACCTGGGCGGCTACCATGTCAAGGACATCGAATTCACCGCCGCTTTTGACGTCGTGGATACCAAGGTCGGCAAGGACCTCTCGGAGGCAATTTTCGCGTTCCCAAACAACACCTACCGCTTCGCGGATGTGCCGAAGCTGGGCGTCAGGGTTTCCCGCGGCATGACTCATGATGGGCTGGGCAAATATCTCCAGAAGATTGTCAAGAAAGCCGAAGGCCCGACTGACAACGTCATCCAGATTCTCAAGGACACCGGCACGGACGTGATGATTAATTTCCTGCCTGTCGGCTCCGAGATGGCAGCCAAGTGGTACATGGAGCAGGCGCTGGACGCCGGCTGCGGCGTGGTCAACGCCATCCCTGTTTTCATCGCTTCCTCGCCCTACTGGGCGCCCCGCTTCAAGGAAAGGGGACTGCCTATCATCGGCGATGATATCAAGAGCCAGGTGGGCGCCACCATCCTGCATCGCCTGCTGGCTTCGCTGTTCGTAGACCGGGGCGTACGGGTGGACCACACCTTCCAGCTCAACTACGGCGGCAACAGCGATTTCATGAACATGCTGGAGCGGGAACGCCTGGAATCCAAAAAGATTTCCAAGACGGGTGCAGTCACCAGTATGCTGCCATACGAAATCCAAGAGAAAGATATCCACGTCGGCCCGTCGGATTATGTGCCCTGGCTGGAGGATCGCAAGTTCTGCGATATCCGCATGGAGGGCACCACCTTCGGAAACGTACCACTCAAGCTGGAAGCGCACCTGGAGGTGTGGGATTCACCCAATTCAGCGGGTGTGGTCATCGACGCGCTGCGATGCGTGAAGCTGGCCATGGACCGCGGTATCAGCGGGCCTCTGGTTGCGCCTTCTTCCTATTTTATGAAGACGCCGCCTAAACAGTTCAAGGATGAGATCGCGCGGGAAAAAACCGAGGCGTTCATCCGTGGAGAAGAAAAAACCGCATAATGACCGATAAAAGCTGCCCGTTCTGCCGGATCGTCTCCGGAGAGCAGGACGCGGATATCGTTTACCAGGATGATGAGATCACCGCATTCTGGGACCGGCATCCGGCTGCGCCTGTGCACATCCTGTTCATCCCCAACCGGCATATTGAATCCGTGAACGAACTGGAAGAGCGCGACACGGACATAGCTGGCCGGCTCATTCTGCAGGCAAAGAAAGTGGCTGAGGAAAAAGGGATTGCCGAATCAGGCTACCGGCTGTTTATCAATACCGGCTCAGACGGGAGGCAGTCCGTTTACCACCTGCACCTGCACCTGATGGGCGGCCGCAGATTGTCCACTTACCGCTGATCCCTTTCCGGGAGTGATGGCCAGGATAAAATTTTTCTTATCAATTCAGATCATTTTTTTGGTTTCCATGCCGGCATGCGGCGGGAAAGCCGGATTCGTCCCGGATAAAGGCAGCTGTGATGACCAGGTTTCACAGAAAGGCCCGGCGCTGGATGTTCCCGCGACCGGGGTGGATTTCAATATCCTGCCGGACTCGGAGCTGGTTTATGGTCCCGCGACAGCCGATCTTCTGATTACCGATTCCATTGTTGAAGGTTCGCATCTGGATCAATATGTGGAGGATGTAGAAGAAAAGCGCCTGTCAGGAGCTGAGATAATGGATAAAGTGAGCCGGGACTATTCCGTAAACCCACGCTTGCTGCTGGCGCTGCTGGAATACCGGTCGGGATGGGCGCGGGGAGAGGGGGAACGGGAATATCCAATTAACTCGGACAATCCTGACCTTAAGGGATTGTTCCGCCAGCTTTCCTGGACAGCCAACGAGATCAACCGCGGGTTTTACACGCGGCGCGTGGGCGGGCTGGCAGTGATCATGCTCGCAGATGGCACAAGGGTGGATATCCCGGCCGGAGTCAATGATGCATCCGCTGCGGTTCAGTATTTCTTTGGTTTGATGATGGGATATCCGGAATGGCAGGTTGCGGCCGGCCCGCTGGGGCTGCATGCGGCCTATGTTTCCATGTTTGGAGACCCGGAGAAATATGCGGTTGAGTCACTGATTCCGGGTGGCTTATCCCAACCGGATCTTCGCCTGCCGTTTGATGAGGAGGAAGGCTGGTTTTTCACCTCCGGTCCGCACTCCGCCTGGGGTAGCGGCGCGGCCTGGGCGGCGCTGGATTTCGCCCCGGATGACGAGCAGTTTGGCTGCTACGAGTCGGATGCCTGGGTGCTGGCGTCCGCGGACGGGCTGGCCGTTCGGTCAGAGGACGGCGCTGTAGTTCAGGATTTGGACGGCGATGGGCAGGAGGGCACCGGGTGGACGATTCTATACATGCATATCGCAGAACGGGATCGGGTGAAAGAAGGGGTATTCCTAAGAGCGGGCGACCGCATTGGCCATCCTTCCTGCGAAGGCGGGCCTGCCACCGGCACGCACCTGCACATCGCCCGCCGCTTCAACGGCGAATGGATACCCGCTGACCAGGACATTCCCTTCAATCTCGGCGGCTGGGTTTCGTCTGGCGATGGATTAGAATATAACGGCACCCTGAACAAAGGGGAAACATTCATAAACGCGTCGGGATACCCGGATGAAGAAAACAAAATTCTGCCTTAGAAAGCCATTTTCCTTGATGACAGCCTTTTTGCTGCTGGCTTCCTGCAACCAACCTGCAGCTGTTCAGGGGGTGGTACCCCAGCCCACTTCTACCCCTTTCCCGACCGCAACCCCGGCACCCACTGAGATCCCCGTACCGGAGGGCTACGTGGAATACTTTTCACAATCCGGCGACACCCTTGAAGCGGTGGCAGCGCATTTCGGCGTTGACCCCGAAGGCATCATCCTGGCAGATTTGGAGAGCGCGCAGTATTTGATCAATGACGAAATGCAGGAGGAACTGCACATAGCCAATATCTATGCGGAAACCAGCTCTCTTCTAGATGTGACCCGGATTGTTGATCCCGGCACGCGCATGTTCGTCCCGGATGTCCTGGATAAAACGACCTCTTCTGAATTACTATTTCCGGATTCGGATGTGGTGTACTCTCCCTCGGCTGTTGGCTTCGATATCCATGCTTTTGTCCAGGAGCAGGGCGGTTTCCTGGCGGAGCATGAGGATCTTCTGTCCTATGGTATGACGCCTGCATCAGAGATTATCCAGATTCAGGCAGAAGCGCATTCCATTAACCCGCGTATCCTGCTCTCCGTCATGGAATATGAGAGCGGCTGGGTGCGGGGCCAGCCCGAGACCGATACGGAAAAGCGGTACCCCATGGGTTGGGAGTGGCCGGACCGGTCTGGGATTATCCGGCAGACCAGCTTGATCATCCGCGAAACCACCATCGGCTACTACAGCTGGAGGAATGGCAGCCTGACCGAGCTGGAATTCATGGACGGCGGAACCATTCGCCTTTCCCCTTATCTCAATGCGGGAACAGTCGGTGTAATGTACGCTTTATCCCGCTACCATACACAGGAGGAATGGCTGGAAGCGCTGTATGGAGAATACGGCATCCCCCAGGTTCATGAAGCGCTGTTCGGGGACGCCTGGGAGCGCGCAGCCGTGGTGGAACCGCTCTTCCCGGCCGGCATCCGGCAGCCGGAGATGAACTTCCCGTTTTCGCCCAACGAGGTATGGAGCCACACCTGCGGACCGCACGCGGCGCGCATCGCCAACCCCGACCTGCCCCCAGCGGCGGCGCTGGATTTCGCGCCCACGGCCGGCGGCCCGGGCTGCAATACTTCCTCGCAGTGGGCGACGGCGGCTGCCGGGGGCCTGGTCACCAGTTCGCCGGGCGGGGGACCAGTCTTTATTGATATGGATATGGACGGATACAACCAAACCGGCTGGGTGCTTTTTTACAACCATATAGGCAACAGCGAGCGCGTGATGGCGGGGACCATCCTGGAGATGGATGATCCCGTCGGCCATCCCTCCTGCGTGGGGGACGCGACCGGCACGCACATCCATATCGCGCGATTGTACAACGGCGAGTGGGTGCTGGCGGATGGCGGAATTCCCTTTGTGTTATCGGGCTACCGGGCGCATAAGACCGAGGGTTTTTGCGCGGGAACGCTAGAGAATGGGGAGTATGTGATCACCGCCAACACCGCTGGCAACTATTACACCCGCAGCATCCGCCCGGACAGCGATCCGGAATACTTCTACACGCCCACGCCGCGGAATTAATGGCAGACCGGGAGATCATCACCGCCGAGTTTCACTGCCACACGGTCTATTCCCGTGACAGCAGCAACCGCATCTCACGGCTTCTGCAGACCGCGCGGGAGCGCGGCCTGGACCGGCTGGCGGTCACCGACCACAACACCATCCGCGGCGCGCTGAAAGCCAGGGAATTGGACCCGGGCCTGGTGGTGGTCGGGGAGGAAATCATGACATCCCGCGGGGAAATCCTGGGTTACTATCTGGAGGAAGAAATCCCACCCGGCCTGCCGCCTATGGAAGTGATCACGCAGCTGAAAGCGCAGAATGCCTTCATCGCCCTGCCGCATCCCATGGACGTTCTGCGGCACGGCTGGCGCCAGGAGGACCTGCAGGCGCTCCTGCCCCACGTGGACGCCCTGGAAACCTTCAATGCCCGCAGTCTCAGCCGGCAGTACAACCGGCGGGCGAAAGAGCTGGCAGAAGAAAAGGGCATCTCCCAGATCGCCGGTTCAGACGCCCATTCCCTGGTAGAGGTGGGTATGGCGGTGGTGCGCCTGCCGGCTTTCAGAAGCGCGGATGAACTGCGCGAGGCGGTGAGATCGGGTAAGATTCAGGGGAAGATGCTCTCGCCGTTGGACCATTTCAAAGCCAGCCTGCTGATCGGGCTGGGGCGCTTGAACCCCTTCAGGAAAATGCTGGAATAAAAAGCTTAAGGATTATTGACTTTTTCCGAATTGAAGTAAAATATTTCCCAACACGGGGCGGTGGCGGAATTAGGCAGACGCAGAGGACTTAAAATCCTCCGGTGGCGACACCTTGTGGGTTCGAGTCCCACCCGCCCTATATCTTCTAAATTTTCCAACCTTTCAGTTAGATTTCCGAATATTGATACTTTTCCATCATCTTGGCATAAATATTGCTATTTATTTATGCGATAACACATGCTGCCTTATGAATTCTTCGAACAGGCAGCTGAAAGGAACGGAGAAATGGCAACGTATTATGAAATTCCGGGAGGGCTGGACTGGGTCAAGCGCAACCTGCACATTATCATAGGCAACAGGGGACTGGATGAAATTATGAAATTCGGCGACCTCTGGCGGGGGCGCGGGCACAAGCCGCTCGTGCATGTGATTAGCCCGGCGATGGACAACGGCAATATGTGGGACAACCACGAGGATCCAAGCGGCCTTCTGGACAATATCCCCTCCCATATTGACCTGTTTATTGTGGATTTTTACAACAACTACGAGCCAGAGCTTCCGGAAATGTGGTGGACAAAGGAATGGCTGTTGTGGGAGTACAAGGCCGGACGCGTCAAATTCAACGGGGATCACCAGAAATTTATCCGCACATTCGGCATGGATCCGGAAACGCCGCAAGATCCGCCTCCATCCGGAGGCGGCGAAACACCCGCCCCCAACCCTACACCGGCAATCGGGACGGATGTGACCATCCATATGGTCTGCCCTCACTGCGGCCAGACGATTTTCTAGATTTTATTAATTGAATTTCTATTTTCAGCCAGCGCCCGCTGGCTGTATTTAATGAAGTATTGCGCTATTCACTCACCGATTCTGCCGCGGCGCGGCCGGCCAGCCAGCCCGTGGAAAAAGCCGCCTGCAGGTTGTAGCCGCCCGTATCCGCGGCTAGGTCAAGCACTTCCCCCGCGAAATACAAACCACGCACCAGCCTGGATTCCATACTCCTGGGATCCACCTCATCAAGGGATACGCCGCCCTGGGTGACCATTGCCGCTTTCAGCGGAAGGTGTCCGGTGATTTCCATGCGGAAGTCCTTCAGCCATGCCAGCAGCCGCGCCCGCTCTTCAGCATTGATTTGGTGGCCTGGTTTGTGAGCCGGGATGTGGGTTTGGTCCACGCATAGCGGGATGAGGCTGATGGGAAGCAGGTTTTTGAGGATATTCTGGAAATGCATTTTCCCGTGCGTGTCCAGCTCCCGCAGCAGGCGGTCATCCAGCTTGTTTTTATCCAGGGCGGGCTTTAGATCGATGGAAATAGTGATTTTTTTTCCGGCCCGCAGGGCGTCCACCAGCTTCCCGCTCATTGTCAGGATGATGGGACCGGAAACGCCGAAATGCGTAAAGAGCATCTCACCGAACACCTCATCCGCTTTTTCCCCGTTGAAAAAGATGCTCAAGCGGATATTTTTCAGCGTCAGCCCCTGCAGGCGGATGGCTGTACCTCCTTTTGTTTTCATGGGCACCAGAGCCGGCCTGATTGGAACAATGGTATGGCCGGCGTTTTTTGCCAAATAGAATCCGTCCCCGCTTGAGCCCGTACCGGGATAGGAAGCGCCACCGGCCGCTAGGATGACCGATCTGCCTTTAATTTCCTCGCCGTCTTTCAAGCGGACTCCCTCAACCTGCCCCTTTTCTACAATAATTTCCGCAACGGGTGCGGACAGACGGATTTCTGCACCCTGGTCTCCAACCCAATTCTCCAGGCTCCGGGCGATATCTTCCGCTTCACCTGAACCGGGAAAGATCCTGCCGCCGCGTTCCACCTGTGTGACTATACCAAGCTGTTTGAAAAACTGCACTAGGTCATCATTGAAGAACCTGTAGAAAGCTTGTTTCAGAAATTTTCCGTTCGGGCCAAAATGCTGGATAAATTCCCAGATACCGGCAGAATTGGTCAGATTGCAGCGTCCCTGGCCGGTGATGCGCAGTTTCTTGCCTGTTTTTTCCATTTTTTCCAGCAGAAGTGTCTCCGCACGCATGGATGCCGCCTGACCGGCCGCCATCATCCCGGCCGGACCGCCTCCAATGATGATTAGATCATAGTGATTTTTCTTTCTTGACATATCTTATAAATATAATCGACAAACTATTCTCAAATTGCGGGCAGCGCTTTTATCAACCTGTATTTTTTGATGTTTTTGCCTGTGATAAAATCCTCGAAGGAGAGAGGAAAACGAATTACATTAATAAAGTAATTTCGGAAGGTTTATGACCAAACTCATTATTCAAATCCCCTGTTTTAACGAGGAACATTCACTCCCTGTGACCCTGAAACAGCTCCCCCGGGAGGTGCCGGGTGTGGATGAGGTTGAGTGGCTGATCATTGATGACGGCAGTTCGGACCGGACGGTGGAGGTCGCTCTGGAAAACGGGGTGGACCATATCGTACGCCTGATCCGGCACCAGGGGCTCGCGAAGGGCTTCATAGCTGGCATACAGGCATGCCTTGAGAAAGGTGCGGATATCATCGTTAATACGGATGCCGACAACCAGTACAATGCGGATGACATCCCTAAGCTGATCCAGCCCATTCTTGAAGGAAAAGCGGAGATTGTGATCGGGGAGCGGCCGATCAATGAAATCAAGCATTTCTCACCAATCAAAAAGTTTTTCCAGCGCTGGGGTTCCTGGATGGTGCGAAAAGTGAGCCAGACCGATATCCCAGACGCGCCCTCCGGTTTCCGGGCGATCAGCCGGGAAGCAGCCATGCGCACGCATGTTTTTTCTGAATATACCTATACCATTGAAACCATCATCCAGGCCGGTCAGAAAGGCATGGCAGTGGTATCCGTGCCCATCCGTACCAATGAGGACCTGAGGAAATCCCGGCTCATCCACAGCATCCCCACCTACCTGTCGCGGTCGATGAACACTATCATGCGCATTTTTATGACCTACCGCCCGATGGCGTTCTTCATGATACCTGGAATCATATCCTTCATCGTGGGGACCTTACTTGGCATCCGCTTTCTCTATTTCTATCTTGTTACCCAAACCAGCTCCGGGCACATTCAGTCCCTGATTTTGGCGGCCGTTCTGCTGATGCTGGGCGGCCTGCTGATCATTATTGGACTGATTGCGGACCTGATTTCCGTAAACCGGAAACTGCTGGAAAACGTGGAATACCGCATCCAGCGGCTGGATGAAAAGGTTGAAAAAATCCAGAAGCTTTCATAATTACTTTCGGAAATAAACCACTCCCCATTAATTATTTGTGCAATGATTAATCTTGAAAAAAAACCTGCTGAAAAACCTTTGATATCCATTATCGGGGGCACGATATGGGGCAACAGGGGCGCAGAAGCCATGCTGGTGACAACAATCGGCAAACTCCGTGAGCAATTTCCGGATGCCAGGTTCAATGTATTCAGCTATTACCCATTCAGGGATAGGGCGCTGGCGCAGGATGCGGCCGTGGCGGTCCTGAGCGCAAAGCCCGCCTCGCTGGCAACCCGTCATTTCTTTGGGGCGTTGATTGGCATGACATTCAAGAGAATCGGTTTGAAAATTCCACAAAAAGGATTTTTTAAGATTGCCTGCGCTTTATCCCAATCCGATATCCTCCTGGATATCGGGGGCATCACGTTTTCTGATGGGCGGGAAAAATATCTGCCTTTTAATATTCTTACCATCTGGCCCGCATTGATGTTGGGAGTACCAGTAGTAAAGCTGGCACAGGCTGCCGGTCCCTTTCGGAATCCGCTCAACTGCGTACTGGCGAAAACCTTTCTCGGTCGCTGCCGATATTTTTTTGCCCGCGGGAAAAAGACCGCTGAATTTCTTTCGGAGCTTGGACTCTCAAAAGACCAATTTGATTTAACAGCGGACATCGCTTTTCTGTACAGGCCGGAATTTTCCCTCTCAAATGAAAATGAATCCTTGGTCCAGGATGTGCTCAAACGAATGGATTCGGCCATAACACTGGGAAAGAAGATTGTGGTCTTCTCTCCAAGCATCCTCGTTCTTTCTGAATCCCGCTCTCAGGGGCTAGATTATGTTGACCGTTTTCTTTCTCTTGTGCGGGATTTGGGAAGTAAAAAATATTTCTTTGTTTTCATGCCTAACGCAACTCGCCAGGGCAGTAAAAAATCACACAATAACGATCTGCTCGCTTTGGAACAATTTCGGTCACAAGCAGAGAGCGGGAGCCTCACTGAAGACCTTCTTTCATCGGTTTCTTGGATTGATTTCGATATCAATACATCTTCAGTCAGAAAGGTTATATCGAGAGCGGAAGTACTGGTTTGTTCCCGCTATCATGCGATGGTCAGCGGTTTGGCTGAGGGGATTCCCACAGTTGTGGTTGGGTGGGGGCATAAGTACCGGGAGACGATGGATTATTTTGGCATGACTGAGTATTCTTTAAATTTTGCAGAAAGGGAGATCAATCTTTCTAACGTGGTTAAATCTGTACTTAATAACAGGGAAAAGATCTCTAAAAAAATCAAGCAAAATCAACCCGCTGTGTTTAATCTGGCCGAAAAACAATTCAATTTTCTTTTCCGGGAGCTTGCTTGAACCGGAAAAAGATTGTCGATATACTGAAATGGGTTTGGCTGTTTGCCGTCCTGTCCTTTGCCGGATGGTATCTCATTACTCACTTTCAGGAAATCCGTGCGAACCTGAGGACAGTTTCAACCTGGCGGCTGTTGTTGAGCGTTTTTCTAGTTTTTATCGGTAAATTTCTTCTCTCTGACCTGACCCGGCTTTCCCTGAAAAAGGTGAACTGGAAGATGGATTATGCGGATGCGCTTTCTGTTACATCGGTCACCCAGCTGGGAAAATATTTACCCGGAGGCATCTGGCATTTCGCGGGGAAATTCGGCATTTACAAGGCGCGCGGTTTATCAGTGGCTGATGCCACGCGGGCAATGATCCTGGAAAATATCTGGCTGTTTTCATCCGCGTTGGCTGTTGGAATTTCTGCCCTCCTGCTTTCCAGGTCAGACTTTTTTTGCAGCCGCTTTGGTATCTTCTGCAGCTTGGACTATCTGATAGCTGTAAGTTTTGCTGTATTGTTTTTATGGGGAATCGGGCTATTTTTTGTTGAAAAGATCTTTTTTCGAAAATTTGAATTCTTTGTGCGTGATTTTTTTCTTATGCTCGCGGAACTCGTATTCATCTGGGTCCTCTTTGGAATCAGCTTCTATCTGGTTTTTCCTCCAAGTGATGGATTTGTGTTTCAAGTCATCGGAGCTTTCGGACTAAGCTGGATTGCTGGTTATGCCGCATTTTTTGCTCCAGGGGGAATTGGCATCCGAGAAGCTTTGCTTGCATTGATATTGGGTGCATTTTTCGCAGGTGAATTGGTAGCTGTCCGGGCGGCGATACACCGCTTGATTTGGGTGCTCGTGGAAATCATTCTTGGGTTGGGGTGCATCCTAATTTTCGGAATGCCGGCAGTAGAGCAAAACGAATCCTGACGCGCGCTTCAGGATTCTTCTTCGTGGTAAATTAACGCCAATGACTGAAAAAATCAAAAAATTTTTAAGAAAATATTTCAGCGCCCCGGTCCAGATAGTATCTTCTACAGTCACTGGAATGAGCATGGGGTTGTCTGTCTATCTTGGCCTGCTTCAGCGGCATTTCTTCAGCCGCCGCTACCTCGCTTATGCAATCCTGATTGCTTTTTTTGGCACCTTTTTTACAGCATGGATTAATAAAAAATATCTACTTCCTTTTTTTGGAAAATTTCAGCAGAAGATAAAAATTTTCATCGTTATATTTTCACTTGTTATGAGCATCATTTTGCTGTTAAATGCCGAAATTCAGCCCATTTATTACCTCCTGCCGGATACGCGTATGGAAATCCGTTTCTCAACTGAGAATACACCAGAGGAAGAGGAAGGTGTCCGGCTTTTATGGATTGAAACGGGTCAGGGCTATGTTCACTACACAAGCTTGAATTATGAGGGGGATTGGGAAAGGGTATTTGGGAATACCATATTCCCTCCAGGCCAGGAAGTGCGGTTGACATGGGAAGGCAAGGTTGGACACTGGGCGGAGATTGCCTTTCGGCAGACGTCTTTTCCCCAAACAGTTTATATTAGCTGGAATGGAAAGGAAGAAACCCATCAGCTAAACGATCCATCCGTACCGATCATTGCCATAAGGGACTATTTCCGAGTTCCTCTGATCTACCAGCTGCCGTTCATTTTTTCTTTTTCTATTGCTGTGTCATACGCTATTTTTTCATTCCTTACCTTTCTTGGCAACTGGAAATTTCCGGTCCAAAAGGAAAGAAAACATTCAAAATATGGTTGGCTGCTGTACACGCTCCCCATGATTCTTGTGTGGACAACCTCACTGCTGGTTTTCTGGCCGGGAATTATGAGCAATGATTCCATATTCCAGTGGCGGCAGGGTGTTAGGTGGGAATTCAGCGACTGGCAGTCAGCTTTTCATGCACTGCTTCTGGGATTATTGATGCGGATATGGTATTCACCCGCAATTGTTGCGATTCTTCAAATTTTGGCACTGTCACTTACAGCCGCATGGGGTCTAAAAACATTGAGGGATTGGGGTGTTCATCAGGCAGTTCTTTGGACAATCAGCGTTGGTTTGGCGCTTTTCCCGCCCAACATGATTCTCTCGATCACGATCTGGAAAGATATCCCCTATGCGATTTCCCTGCTTCTCTTAACAGTGATGGTCCTGAAAGCAGTGCTGAGTAAGGGAGAATGGGTAGGTGAAAAAATAAACTGGGTTTGGTTAGGTGCTGCCGCTTTTCTCGTGTCGATATTCAGGAAAAATGGCATTGCGGTAAGCGCTGTTACATTGATCATCCTGCCTTTTGTTTTTCGAAAGCATTGGAAATTCTATCTTGCGGGTTTACTGGTCGCAGTTGTGCTTTTTGCCGGCGTGAAAGGACCGCTCTATTCGTGGATGCATATTGATGCGCAGCAAACCGGCCAATCCAATTTAATTTATCTCCATCATATCGCCGCCCATGTTGAGGAAGGCTCAAAACTGAGTGATCAAGAAACAGAATATTTAAACCAGTTCCAGCCGGTCGAAGACTGGGATTACTGGTGCTGCTATGTGGGTACGATTTCCTATGATCGGGATTTCCATAGGGGATCTTTTATGGACAACACACAAATAAACAGAAAGCTGGCATTCAATTTGTTCCTCCGCGATCCAATGGTTGATATAAGCCATGCGCTCTGCTCGGGTGAGCTGTCATGGAAATTTGTGAATAATCAGTGCTATATCAAATCCTCGCATGGCATTAATTCCTGGGCCGAGGGGGAGGAGGACTGGATTACAAGGAATCAAAATGGTTTGAATGAGGCCTCTGTTTTCCCCAATCTGCTGCAGCCTTTTGTGGAATGGCTCAGGCTGTTTGGTTTCTGGGATGATAAACCCGTGTATTTTCTTCGGCCTGCGTTTTGGATGTATTTATCCCTGTTCTCTTTAGCGGTAATCGTTGTCCGGTATGCAAGTTTTTCTTTCTTATTACCGGGTGTTCCTCTTCTTGCTCAATCTTTGGTATTGATGCTCGTGAGCTTTGCCACTGCGTACCGCTATCACTATGGAACCTGTATTTGCGGAATATTTTTGCTCGGCTGTGCGTTTCTACCGGAAAGGCAAGGCAAAATTTGATTTCCTATGCAGATGGACTGTTACATTTTGTGAATCGGGCGTCATTTTCAAGCCTGATTTACTATTCTTGACTAATCAAAGAATATTATTGAGAGGTAGCTGGGTTTCTAAAAAAACCCGAACCCCCTTTGGTATAATCCCGAGAATGTATCCCATCGTTGCGCTTGATATCGAAACCACCGGCCTGGACCCGCACCGAGACGCAATCATCGAAATCGGTGCGGTTTATTTTGATGGGAAGGAGATCACGCGGCGCTGGCAGTCCCTGATTAATCCGCAGCGGCTGGTTCCTCCAACTATCACCCAACTGACCGGCATTACGAATGAAATGATCAAAGATGCGCCGGAAATCAAGGATGTAATTCAAGACTTTGCTGACTTCGTTGCGGATTTACCAGTCGTTGGGCACAATATATCCTTTGATTTGGCTTTTTTACGCGTTCATACACCTTTTACGAACAATCCTGTCATTGATACGTTCGAAATTGCTGCTGTGCTCCTGCCGGGAGCGCCCCGCTACAGCCTGAATGCGCTTGTGGACGGATTGAAACTTAAAAACAGGAACCCGCACCGTGCCGAAGAAGATGCCGATGCGACGCTTGCTGTTTTCCGGAAATTCCATCAACGCGCCCTGCAGCTGCCCATCGACCTTACTGCGGAAATCGTTCGGTATTCCCAAAATATCTACTGGGAGGCAGGCTGGTTTTTTCAAGAAGTATTGAAAGAACAATCCCGGGGTCCAATCAAAGCAAAAAAGGCCACACAAAAGAGCTACGGTGTTCTCTTTGACGCTCCTTCTGAGATGCTGGCATCTCCTCTCAAACCCAATCCGGAAGTGCAAATGCTCGATCCGGAGGAAACTAGTGCGTTATTGAGTCCGGGCGGACCGTTTTCCGAATATTTGGAAAATTTCGAGAGCCGCAATGAACAGCTGGAGATGCTGCAATCCGTTTCGTCAGCGCTCACAAACAGCCAGCATATACTGATTGAGGCCGGAACGGGAATCGGAAAATCATATGCATATCTCGTGCCGGCTGCACTATGGTCAACAAAAAATAATCTTCGGGTAGTGGTCTCCACCAATACGCTGAACCTTCAAGACCAGCTGATCAATAAAGATATTCCAGACTTAAAAAAAGCGCTGAATCTCGATCTTAGGGCTTCCGTGCTGAAGGGGCGCATTAATTATTTATGCCCCCGCCGCCTGGAAGCGCTCAGGCACCGGAGGCCGCGTGACCATAACGAACTTCGCCTGTTGGCGAAAGTACTGGTATGGCTTCATATGGGAGGCAGCGGCGAATTGGCTGAAATAAACCTGACAGGGCCAGCTGAAAGGGAAATTTGGTCCAGGATATCAGCGCAGGATGAAAACTGCAGTGCGGAAGTTTGCATAAATCGCATGGGTGGAATTTGCCCCTATTTCAAAGCCCGCCAATTGGCGCTTTCATCCCACATCATTATTGTCAATCACGCGCTTCTTCTTTCAGATGTTGTTGCTAACAACCGCGTTCTCCCCGAATACAAATACCTGATTGTGGATGAGGGACATCATCTGGAAGACGCTTCTACCAATGCGCTCAGTTTCCGCATTACGAGGGCTGACATTGATCGTCTGTTCACAGAATTGGGCGGGACGGCGAGTGGTGTTGTTGGCCGCATTCTGACAGATCTTAAGAAAATACAAAAACCGCCAGAAGCAGCTTCTACAGCCAGGGCAGTAGAGCAGATTACAGACTTGGCTTTACGCAGCGAAAATGAATTTAAAAAATTTTTTCAGACAGTGGAATCGTTTATGTCTCAGGAAAGGAATGGAAGGGAAGTAGGTGAATACGGCCAGCAGGTTCGTGTTTCTCCGGCCAGCCAGCACCAGCCGATCTGGGACGATATTGAGATTTCCTGGGAGAGTGTTTCTGGGCCGCTGGATGCTCTGCTCCGGAAGCTCAATCAATTGGTGCAGGATCTGTCGGATGATACCGCAATGGATGCGGAACAAAAAGAAGACGCCATTGGCGATCTTTCCAGTGTCGTGCGCAGGTTAAAGGAAATTCATGAAAGAATGAACGAGATTGTATTTGAACTGGACAGCAATACCATCTACTGGATTAGTCTGGATCCCCGCTACAACAGCCTGTCGATCAATTTTGCCCCCCTGAATATTGGCCCTCTGATGGAAAATTATCTTTGGCATACCAAGGAAAGCGTAATCATCACCTCCGCCACCCTGACCTCCGCCACCCTGACCGCGAACAACAGCTTTGATTACATCCGCTCCCGGCTGAATGCGGATGAGGCGGATGAACTTCTGTTGGGATCTCCTTTCGATTACGAGAAATCAGCTCTGCTGTTCCTTCCGATGGATATGCCCGAACCTGCAGATTACAGGAACTATCAGCGCTACGTTGAGCGAGCAATACTGCAAACGGCAAAAGCCGCAGGGGGGAGAATGCTGGCTTTATTCACTTCCTACCGCCAGCTTCTGGCAACCTCAAACGTGGTTTCCCCGCTTCTCGCAAAAGAAGACATCCTTGTTTATGAACAGGGGACGGGTGCTTCAACCAGTTCACTTCTGGATTCCTTCAGGGAGACTGACCGGGCCGTTCTGCTTGGGACACGCTCATTCTGGGAAGGGGTGGACGTGCCTGGTGAAGCCCTGTCTGTTCTGGTGATTGTAAAGCTGCCGTTCGATGTTCCGAACGATCCGGTGATAGCTTCCAGGGCGGAGACGTTCGACAACCCTTTTAATCAGTATATGCTCCCGGAAGCGATTTTGCGTTTCCGGCAGGGGTTTGGGCGGCTTATCAGGACCCAATCGGACAGGGGCGTGGTGGCTATATTGGACCGCCGCGTCAGATCAAAGGAATACGGAAAGTATTTTCTGCAGTCCCTGCCTCCCTGCCATATTGTCGAGAGCACAATTGAGGATCTCCCGCGTGAAACAGAACGATGGTTAAATGTATAATCACGGTTTTTTTTAGTTAGATGATTTTTATCATCTCAAAAATCCAGGCTTTCTGGATATGGAATAAGTTTTTTTTCATGTATTCCTTCCTAATCTGAGGTAGCCTGCTTCATTATCTGTTCTATTTCTTGAGCATTCTTGGGTGCATATCCCTTTTGGTCATTGTCAAAATAAAGATAGACTTCTTTATCATCAGATAACCAATTATTAATTCTCACTGCCCATGTTTTAAGAGAATCCTTAGAGTAATCTCCCTGGTATGGCCCGGAGGGTCCATGCAGTCTGATATAAACAAAATCTGCGGTGGTCAAAATTGGGGATTCTTTCTCACCGAGTTCGAAAATGCAGAAAGAGATATTCTCATCTCTCAAGATTTTATAAATCTTTTCTGAGAACCAGGTTTCATTTCGAAATTCAACTGTAATCCGCAAATCATTTGGAAGAAGATCTGCGAATTTTCTAAATCGCTCCACATCAATATTCCATTGGGGAGGAAGCTGGAATAACATTCCTCCCAATTTCTCCCGCAGAAGCTTGCACCTGGAAATAAATTTATCTATGGGCTCTTCCACGTCCATCAAATTTTTCATGTGCGTAATATAGCGGTTGGCTTTCACTGAAAAAATAAAATTATCTGGAGTAGATTGATACCAGTTTTCAAAGGTATTTTCCGAAGGAAGCTGGTAGAAGCTGTTATTGATTTCTACAGTATCAAAAACGCTAGTGTAATAGCAAAGCCGCTCTTTTTTAGGCGTTCCTTCAGGATAAAATGGCCCTTCCCAGTGATCATAGTGCCAGCCGGATGTGCCGATGTGGTATTTTTTTGTCATCTTTTCTGTATCATGCTCCGAATTTCTCAAGCCGGCCGGCATTCGCCATCGCGATAGGCATTAAATGCTTGGATGGAATGCGCGGACCGAGCCCGCCAAGCATGCAGGCTCTTTCTCCGAATTCGGTAACCGAATCCGCCCTGCAGTATTTTGAACGGATCATGACAGGTACCGGATGCCAGCTGTGGGATTTTAAAACTGCAGGTGTGGAATGGTCTCCGGTCACAATCAGCACATCCGGTTTCAGTCTTAATAATCTGGGGATGTATGTATCGACTTCCTCAATCAGGTGAATCTTGTCTTTCTCCTTGCCGTCCTCACCATAGCTGTCAATTTTTTTGACATGGATGAAGAAGAAATCGTAATCCGGCCAGTTTTTTTCCAGCATACTGAATTCCTCATCCAGCGTGTCTCCGCTATCCAGCGCATTCATGCCGATCAGCTTGGCGACTCCTCGGTACATTGGGTATGCGGCGATTGCGGCTGCCTTCACTTTGAAGGTTTTCTCAAAATCAGGCCAATTGGGGCGCTTTGAGAATCCCCTTAAAAGGACCATATTCGCCGGGCTGTGACCCGCCAGCACTTTCCGTGCTTCTTCAACGAAAATTTTTATAAGATCTGCGGTGGGTTTGGCCTCGCTGTTTTCCGGTACAGGATCAAGCGGTTTTTTGCCAACATCCTGTGGATCGGTCGCGCTGATTTCTCCGGAGAGATTTTTTCCCCTCATAATAAAAAGGAAACGGTATTCTTTCACAGTCTCAATATGCATTGTCACGCCGGGAATTTCAATATTCCTGAGCAATTTACATAATTCCCGGTTTTTCTCTGAACTAATTCTCCCTGCCCGCCGGTCTGTAATAATGCCATTTTCGTCTACTGTACAGAAATTACCTCTTGCGGCCACATCTCCTTCCTGAAGATCAAACCCGATACCGAGGGCGGAGAGAACACCCCTACCTACCTGGTATTTGACAGGGTCGTATCCGAAAAGCCCCAAATGTGCAGGTCCGCTACCGGGGATAATGCCGGGTCCGGCAGGAGAGTGCAGTCCGCAGATGGATTCGCTTGCCAGTTTATCCAGGTTGGGTGTATGCGCGATTTCGAGTTCGGTTTTACTTCCGCTTTCCGAAGGCAGCCCTCCCAATCCATCCATGACCATCAATACAACTTTTGATTTATTCTCTTCAGCCAATCCACGATAAAAATCAAGATTAATCCGACCCATCTCTTTGCTCATTTTCTAATTCCTCTCATATGACTTTTTATATCCAGAATTCAACTAGCAAGTGCAACTTTGAAAGCGTTA
>CAYPPV010000010.1:0-17852 GCA_964412705.1 uncultured Pelolinea sp.
TTCAGACGACTTTTGAAACGGTATCGGGATCAAGGGGATGAAGGCCTGGTATCTGGGCGCCGCGGGAAACCGAGCAACAATTACATAAAAGCAGATACATGCGCCAAGATAGTCAATTTCATAAGAGACCCTATATACACAGGATTTGGTCCGACTTTGCTCAATGGGATATTAGAAAAAGACAGCGGGGTCCACATCAGCAAAGAAACCCTGCGGCAGAAGATGATTGAAGAGGAAAAACATCGCCCTAAAAAGAAAAGGGAAAGGAGATTTCACCCTCAACGGGAGCGCCGCTGTCACCAGGGAGAATTGATTCAAATCGATGGAAGCTATCATGCCTGGCTGGAAGAGCGAGGGTCGAAAGCAGGCCTGCTGCTGTTTGTGGATGATGCCACCAGCGCATCTGTGGCAGCCAGATTTGCGGACAGGGAGAACAATTTTGCCTATAGTGCCCCTTATGTATGTCCTATTTCAGGTCAGCAGGCACTCCTGTGGTCTTCTACAGCGATCAATTCAGCGTTTTCCGGGTAAACTCACGTGCAGGTGTCCATAAGCAAGCCATCACGCAATTTTCACGCGCTTTGAATACCTTGGGGATTGAGCTGATCTGTGCCAATTCACTGGGACAAGGGAGGTATTCTTCGCTGTTTGACCACGAAGCGCTGCACGGACGATCGGTGAAATCCAGCACACCCCGATCATTTTCAGGCTTCGTAATTTCCAGCATCTCAACTGTCGGTGTGGATTGGGGAGTATCGGTTCTATCGGCTCCGATCGCAACCTAAGTAGGAGAAGTAATTTTCTCCTGCTGTTTTTCAACAGAGCATGAAGAAGTGAGCAAACAACAAATTGGAAGGATAAAAAATTTGAATTGTTGCATCTTTTCATTACAAATTATGTCCCTTTCAGCTGCGCTGGTAGCGGCCAATCATTTCTGCCGAATCCAGAATATGGCCCTGCATGGCATTGAGCAGGTCCTGTTTCGAGATGCCGGCTTTAAGCTTGATCTCTGCATTGAGCGCGTACAGTTTGAAGAAATACCGGTGAGTGCCGCTTGGCGGGCACGGTGGCGTATAGCCGAGCCTTCCGCCGCTGTTCTTTCCCTGCTTCATACCGCTGGGTAGTTCCCCCGCTGTTTCTATATCCTCTTCCAGAGAATCGGATTCTGCAGGGATACTGAAAATGACCCAGTGCACAAAATCTCCGGAGGGGGCATCAGGGTCATCCATGATCAGCGCGAAGCTTTTTGTTTCCGGGGGCACGCCTTCCCACTTCAGAGGGGGCGAGATGCCCTCACCGTCACAGGTGTATTTGGTTGGGATCATTTCGTTATGCGCGAATGATAGGCAGTACAGTTCCATCGTTTTCCTCCTTTCTTCTTATCATAATAGAAAAAAATGATTTCTGAGGAAAATAAATCCAAATTACTGGAATTTTAACCACCAAAACTCATCAAAAATTTCTGCATTTTATGAGATATAAATCGATATGTGATCAAGTCTTTCCATCTAATTTTCGGAAAATATTTCTGGCTGATTATTATATTGCCCGTCTTTCTATCCATCTAATCAAACTGCATACAATAATAAATATCAGCAACTGACAATTTTTAAGAAACATACCTGTGAAATTTATGATTAATACGAATTAATCCTGTATATTTATCTCTTAACATTTGTTGGACGAAAAAAGATTTTGTGTACAAATATTCTATTCTGAGGTGCATATGAGAGAATTGGTTGACCGCATAAAGAAGGATGGTGTGAATCTGGGAGGAGGAATACTGAAAGTAGACTCCTTCATTAACCATGAGGTTGATTCGCTTCTGATGGAAGCGTGCGGGCGGGAGTTGGCGAAACGCTTTCAATCCACGAATCCCACAAAAGTGCTCACAGCGGAGATTTCCGGTATCGCCCCCGCCTTAATGACTGCGAAATTTCTGGAAATCCCAGTTGTTTTTGCCAGGAAGAGCAAACCGGTTACGATGCCCAATCAGGTGTTTTTGACTCTTGCACCTTCACATACGCGCGGGATTATGAATGATTTGATAGTATCTCCGGAATGCCTGCAGTCAGGCGAACGTGTTCTGATCATTGATGATTTTTTGGCAAGCGGCGCTACCATTTTCGGACTAGTGCAGCTGGCTCAGGCGGCAGGCACTTATTTGGTTGGGATCGGGGCATTAATTGAAAAAGAGTTTGAAGAAGGGCGTAAAAAATTGGAGAGCTTGAATGTGCCGATTGAATCCCTTGCTTGTATCATTTCCATGGATGATGGCAAAATTATTTTAAAGGAATAGAAGTGTTTTGTTTGTGACTGGCAAACAATTTATTTGACAAATAGAAGATACACATTATGCCCATAGCTATTCTTGATTACGGTTCGCAATATACACAGCTTATTGCAAGGCGCATCCGCTCGGTTCATGTCTACTGCGAAATCTTTCCATGGGATCAGGATTCTGAGACTGTATTAAGAATTCATCCCGATGGATTTATCCTTTCAGGCGGTCCGGCTTCTGTGTATGAGGATGCTTCACCCATTTTTCCATCATATGTTCTTGAGTCAGGTTCCCCGGTATTGGGTATCTGTTACGGGATGCAGCTTCTTGCGCAGACATTGGGCGGCCGAGTGGATTCCGGCAGCAGGCATGAATACGGCTCTGCCGAAATTGAAATCACTTGCAAGAATCCGCTTTTAGGTTCAAGCATCAAACAGGTCTGGATGTCCCATGGGGACAGGGTTTCCCAGTTACCTTCCGGTTTTGATGTTCTTGCGTACAGCAACAACGGCCTGGTTGCGGGAATGGGCAGTCTGGAGCGTGGTATATATGGAATCCAGTTCCACCCTGAAGTGGCACACACGCTGGGGGGTGAAGAAATTATCTCGAATTTTGTCTTGGGAATCTGTAAATGCAAACCGGATTGGACACCTCTTTCGATCAGGAATCAGCTGGTTGAAGAAATTCGTGATCAGGTAGGGAATGAAAGGATTCTAGCTGGAGTCAGTGGTGGGGTGGATTCAACAGTTGCCTCCCTGCTTGTATTCGAAGCGGTTGGGTCTCAAATGGATGCGGTTTTTATCGATACGGGATTCCTGAGACGGGGAGAAGCGGATACAGTGCGGACCGCCCTTCAGCCAATTATGGGAGACCATTTGCACTGCATGGATGCCTCAGCTGATTTTTTATCAGCCGTAAAAGGAGTCACAAACCCGGAGCAGAAACGGCTTGTGATCGGGGAAAAATTTATCCGCACGTTTGAGGAATTTGCGGCTTCTTTAGGATCCATTCCGTATCTTCTTCAAGGCACAATTTACCCGGATGTCATCGAATCAAGCGCTGGGGGCAAATCCGGAGCAGCTCGTATTAAATCTCATCACAATGTCGGGGGGTTGCCGCCGGAGATGGATTTTCAGATTATCGAACCGCTGAAATTTTTATTTAAAGATGAAATCCGCCTTCTGGGAGAATTAATCGGTTTGCCTGAGGATCTGGTTTGGCGGCAGCCATTTCCCGGTCCAGGATTGGCTGTACGCTGCCTGGGCGAAATTAATGAAGATCGGCTTGAAATACTTCGCACAGCGGATAATATTTTTTGTTCAGAATTGTCCCGGGCAGGGCTGCTTGGAAATAAGCCGGGAAAGAAAACCCCAAAAATATCACAGGCATTTGCCGTACTCCTTCCTGTCAAGTCGGTGGGTGTGATGGGGGATAGAAGGACATATGAAGAGACAATTGCGCTTCGCGCGGTAGCAACTGATGATTTTATGACCGCAGATTGGTCCCGGTTGCCGCCAGAATTATTGGCTGAGGTTTCAAACAAAATCGTCAATCAGGTGCGCGGGGTGAACCGGGTGGTTTATGATATTACTTCCAAACCGCCTGCGACAATTGAGTGGGAATAGGATTTTACTTCGAATGATGGTTTATTAATTCGAAGATACAAGTATTTATTATTCAACACTCCTGTCCGCAAGATAAAACCGGATGATCTCACCAGTGAATAAGACAGCTATTCGGTGGTTACGGATGCTAAATTCAATTATTTGCTTGATGCCGAAGCTGAAATTTTCATTGAACCACTCTGTGTAATCCGGTTTCTCTTTGTTGATTTTTTAAATTTTCCATGTTATTTGTATCCGCTGCGTATTAATTATTGCGCAAGAATAGGTTTTCAGGTTGTGGTTTGTTTCAAGTATTCTGATTGATTCAAAATAAACCTGGTTGAATAAGAGGTGATTGGTCAATAATTGTACAAATGCCGGTCACTCTCAAATTGAGAATTGATTACTATTGACAGTCCAAGGTCTACTTAATGTCTTTTTATGAGGGACGGATAACGGAAGAATTCCTGAAAAACCTTGTCTCAGCAGGCTTTGTTGTAGTAATCCTCAAAATATTCTTTAAGTACCTGGCCGGTGTAAGAATCCGTATTTTCGCAAACTTTCTCCGGCGTTCCGGCTGCCACCACCCGGCCGCCCCGCTCTCCTCCCTCTGGCCCCAGGTCGATCAGGTAATCAGCTGCCTTCACAATATCAAGATTATGCTCGATGATCACAACCGAGTTGCCCTCATCAACCAGGCGCTGAAGGACATCCACTAGTTTGTGGACATCCGCTGCGTGCAGGCCGACGGATGGCTCATCCAGCACATACAAGGTCTTGCCGGTTGCGCGGCGGGAAAGCTCTTTGGAAAGTTTGACTCTCTGCGCTTCTCCACCTGAGAGTGTTGTGGCAGACTGCCCGATCCGGATATATCCCAGTCCCACATCTTTCAATGTTTCGAGCCGCCGGACAATTCGTGGGATATTTGAAAAGAATTCCATGGCGGTGTCTACCGTCATGTCTAAAATATCGGAGATTGTCTTTCCCTTGAATTTGACCTGCAGCGTTTCCCTGTTAAAGCGTTTGCCATGGCAGACATCACAGGGGACATAAACATCCGGCAGGAACTGCATTTCGATTTTAAGCTGCCCGTGCCCGCTGCAGGCTTCGCAGCGCCCGCCTTTAACGTTGAAAGAAAACCGGCCCGGTTTGTATCCGCGCATCTTGCTCTCCGGAAGTTCAGCAAACAGCTTGCGTACTTCATCCCATACTCCGGTGTATGTTCCGGGATTGGAACGGGGTGTACGGCCGATGGGGGACTGGTCAATGTTGATAATCTTGTCCAGAAATTCAACGCCCTCAATATGGTCATGCTCTCCCGGGTTGGTACGCGCCCTGTTGAGCTCCTGTGCAAGCGCTTCATAGAGAATATCCACCATTAAGGTGGATTTTCCAGAACCGCTGACGCCGGTGATACAAACAAATTTACCCAGGGGAATTTCTACATCAATATTCTTCAGGTTGTGCTCGCGCGCACCCACAACGGTTAGGTGCTTGCCGTTGCCTTCCCTGCGTTTCTCGGGGAGGGGAACGGTCATTCTTCGCGTCAGATAGGCCCCGGTAAGAGAAGTAGGATGGTTAAGAACATCATCCAGGGTCCCGGACACCACCACCTCGCCGCCGTTTTCGCCTGCTCCAAGTCCTAGGTCCAGGATCCAGTCGGCTGTGCGGATGGTTTCTTCGTCGTGCTCGACGACCAGGACCGTGTTCCCTTGGTCGCGCAACTCCTTAAGTGTCGCTAGAAGCCTGGCGTTATCGCGTGCATGCAGGCCGATTGACGGCTCATCCAGCACATATAATACGCCCATTAATCTTGATCCGATCTGGGTCGCCAAGCGGATGCGCTGCGCTTCTCCGCCCGAGAGGGATGCCGCAGAACGTTTTAATGTCAAATAATCCAAGCCGACATTAACCAGAAATCCCAGCCGGTCATGTGCCTCTTTCAATACCCGCTCTGCAATGATCTGATCTTTTTCGCTGAGTGGCGTTCCTTCTCCCATTAATTTTTCAATCCATTTCAGACTCTGTTCAACTGGCCATTCAGTCACTTCAATGATATTCACGCCATCAACCGTTACAGCCAGTGATTCTGGCCTCAGCCGGTTTCCATTGCAAACCGGGCAGGGCTGATCGTTCATAAATTCCTGTATGCGGTTCCGGATATAATCTGAATTGGTTTCCTTGAAACGGCGCATCAAATTAGGGATAACGCCTTCCCAGGTAGTGCGGACTGAGGTCCTGCGTTTGTTCCTTCCGTGCAGGTCCATTTTCACTTCTTCCCCTTTGGTGCCGTAAAGCACGATATTCAGCTTTTCTTCAGGCAGATCCTTAACTGGCATATCTAGGTTGACGTTATATGCCTTGGCTACCGCTTTCAGCATCTGCCAGTAGTATTTTCCCTGTTCCCGGGCATCGTTCCATTCCAGGGCTACAATCGCTCCGTCATTCAGTGAGATTTCTCTATCCGGAATCAGGCGGTCTGGATTAATTTCCTGCTGGATACCTAGACCCTGGCAGGAAGGGCAGGCACCGTGGGGCGTGTTGAAGGAAAAATTGCGTGGTTCAATATCGGGCAAACTGACTCCATGCTCCGGGCAGGCCAGGCTTTCAGAAAAGAAAATATCCTCTGGCGGATCAGATGAAAGATTCTTCACGATGATATATCCTTCACCGAATTTGAGCGCTGTCTCGACAGAATCAGCCAGCCGGCTGGTGAAAGCTTTTTTTTCCACTTCCTCTTGCGGCTTCTGCACAACCACACGGTCCACAACCGCTTCGATATTGTGAATTTTATACCGGTCCAGTTCGATTTCTTCTTCAAGGCTTCTCACCTTGCCGTCCACTTGGACTCTTATGAAGCCCGCTTTACGGATTTCTTCAAAAACCGCTTGGTAAGTTCCTTTTCTCCCGCGGATGATCGGTGCCAGGATCAGCAATTTACTCTTCTCGGGGAGATCGGATATTGCGTCAACAATTTCCTGGGAAGACTGGCTGACAACCTCCCTTCCACAGATGGGACAGTGAGGGATGCCCACGCGCGCAAAAAGCAGCCGCAGGTAATCATATACTTCGGTCACCGTACCGACGGTTGATCTTGGATTTCTGGAAGTCGCTTTTTGGTCGATGGATACAGCCGGCGAGAGCCCCTCAATATAATCAACATCGGGTTTGTCCATCTGGCCCAGGAATTGTCTAGCATAAGCTGACAGGGATTCCACATACCTGCGCTGCCCCTCAGCGAAAATTGTATCAAATGCAAGGGAACTCTTTCCTGACCCTGAAAGACCGGTAATTACGACAAATTTGTCCCTCGGAATTTCCACCGAGATATTCTTAAGGTTGTGTTCGCGGGCTCCGATCACCCGGATTTTATCATTCGCCATCCATCCTCATAAATTAGAACATATTATCTATTTCATAGTGCAACCTTAGATTATATCATTGCGGCATGATGGGAGGTTAAAAAAATCCCACCTGTAGTGAGATGGGATAGCCAGCAAATTTTTAGTGCTATTTGGCTGGATATTTATCCATATCTTCACCTTCGCGGATTCCCTCCCATGGATAATATTCCGTATCCTTGGAAGCTTCGCGCACTTTCGGGTCGCTGGAATACAAACCGCCTTTTTCCGGAGGTAAAAGTTCTGCGATTTTACTCATAATTTTATGACCGATTTTATCCAATTGCCGGCGACGTTCATATCTTGATCCGCTTGTCTGGAAAGGACCAAAAGGTTTTCCTATTCGTATTTTTACCTTCGGGCGTCGGAATTTCCGCAGTTGGGGAAATACATTGGGCAGGCCGATCAGTCCAACTGGCAGAAGTGGAGCACCCGTTTGGGCAGTCAAGAGCGCGGCGCCGGGCCGGGCAGGCCTCAGAATTTGAGCCCAGGACCCTCCTTCAGGGAAGATGCCCAATACTCCACCTCTCTTAAGGATTTTCTGCGCTTCTTTCAGGGCATAGGTGGAACCGGTTCCTCTGTAGACGGGGAGATACCCCCATAATTTTGGCAGCCACCGGACGATTTTCGGCGCATGGGGTGTGACAGCGCCTCCGACAAAATCGATTGGCCAGGGTGCAATGCTTATAAAAGCGACCGGGTCGATGAAGCTGAAATGGTTGCCCACCATTACAAGCGGGCCCGAGTCTGGAAAATTCTCCTCCCCCTCGATTTCCAGGTCTGTCAGGAGGCCTAAAGCGCTTCGTGCCAGGAATTTCAGAACATTTCGAAGCGGGCGGTTGGGTTTGAATTCCGGATCCAAGTTTTTCTGATCAGTCAATTTCTTGTCCTATTCATTCAGCCCATTTTTCTTTGCGGCAAGTTTGCCTTTTTCCTCATCAACGAACAGAAGGGGCATGATGCCCACCAGGATGAAAAAGACAAGCGTTATAATTGCGAACCTGTGGCCGATTTTTTCAGTGATATCCAGCGCAACCGGATCGGTAGGGGAAACAAGGTTGCTACGGGAGAGTGCGTTCAGCACCCACAGGGATAAGCCTGATGCGGCTGCGCCCATCACGCCGGGGCCTATGATGGAGGATGTGCGTCCTGCAAGGGCAAAAAACCCGTAGAACTCAGCCGTTCTTCCGGATGGCGCGAATATGCTCACCATAGTCCGGCTCAATGACTGAACGCCTGCCATGGCGTATCCGGCTACTGCACCAATAATGAAAAAGCCGATTTTTGTGGGGACGAACATCAAGCCGACAACGGAGAGGAGCATCAGAACCAAAGATTGGACTAGCGCTTTCTTGAATCCTATTTTTTCTCCAAGGATGCCGTATAACCAGGCGCCGGCAACATTGGTAATCTGTACGATGATGACGAAAATGATTAATTCTGTGCTCGTGACGCCGAATAAAACCGCGCCGAGGATAGCGGCAAAATCGAGTGCCGCGATTATACCGTCGTTATAAATGAGCATGGCCAGCATGAATTTCAGGAATTCCCTGAAATCTTTCACCGAACGGATGGTCGTCTTCAAACGGTCCAGCGCCACACCAATATAGCTTTTTTTCCCTTCTTTCTGCTGGGTATGGTGGGATTCCTTGATCCAGAAAAAGGTGGGTAGGGCAAAAATTGCGTAATACACAGCTGTAATGAGAAGAGAAGATCGAACAACCAGGGTGTTTCCCGGATTAAGCTGGATGAGAACCAGGACAATTACCAGGCAGATGATGCCGCCCAAAGATCCGATAGCCCAACCATTCCCGGATACTTTTCCTATCTCATTTTCATCCGCAATATCCACAAGGAGCGAGTTGTAAAAAACCTGCCCGGCGCGGTAGCCGATTTCTGCGATGATGAACAGCACCATACCGAGAAGGACATCTCCCTTCTCAACAATAAAAAGCAGCCCCGTAAATATAATTGCGATGGCAGTCATGATGAAGAGAAAAGTCTTTTTCCTGCCTGAATAATCTGCCAGTGCGCCAAGGAATGGCGAAATCACCGCCACAACCAGCATCGATATGGTCAGGGAGAGGCCCCAAAGCGCGGATCCCTCTGCTGTTCCTACCACCCCTTCTTTAAAATATGCGGCGTAAACAGCCAGGAGAACAACAGCGGCATAGGCGGAGTTGCCGAAATCATACAGGTACCAAGCCCATTGCGCCCTTTTTTTCTGTTTTTGGTTAATATGGTTTGACATGGGGAAGGAAATTCCTTTCTAAAGAAAATAGCCAGCATATTCTAACACTTAGATTAACACCACATTAAATATTTAAGTTTCGTGTAATTCATAATATTTACTGGTAAAAAAATATTCCTGATGATCAGGGAATGAGGTTATCCGGGGTGCCTTCCGGGAATATTTCATCAACCGCTTCTTGAATGCGCCCGGCCCATCTACTACATTTTGAAGAAGTTCGCTGGTATCCAGACCGCCGAACTGGGCGGTCATTTCCGGTGCTGCCTGTAAGTCCAGGGCGATCTCCTGCTCCTGGGTGATGGTGATGTACTGCTCCTGCTTTATGATGGAGTTATAAGCTTTCAACCCTGGAAAGGAGATGATGGCAAAGGTGGCAACCGCCAGCGCCAGCTCTAAAGGCAGGCATCTCCGGATTTCCATTTTTTCCGGGGTCTGCAAGGGAATGGAAGAGTCTGATTCCCATTCTTTTATCCGGGTGATTGACGGTGTCCAAGCGAAAAGCAGGTACGTTGACTATCCATACAGCGTTTTTTCTTTCCGAAAAGGGCTCCTGGATATCACAGTAGGGAAAAGTAATTTTAGAGATAACCAAATAAGTTTGAATATTAAAGGTGGCAGCTTCCCGGTTGAAGGAGGACTGAGATATAACTCGCTCACTCCCTGGCCTTTTCGTTTGCTTTCTCCGGGCACAATGGGATAGTATGCCTGGATGCCGGGCATGGAGTACTGTCACGGGGCTGTCAGCATGGATCCCAGGACCACCGGTGTGCTGAAATATATCAGTGAGAGTGTGGATTTTAGTGAAGGAAAGGGATATATCGAAAAAGACTGTGGGCAATCCATTCCCAGGGCCTGGGTATGGATGCAGTCCAATCATTTTGATGACAAAAATATCAGTCTGAAAGCATCTATTGCGGACATTTCCTTTGGTTAATTTTCTTTTAATGATTTTATCGCAGATTTTTTGTTTAATAACTGCCTATATCGGTTTGCCACCTCTTCCAGCGCTTCAATAAAATAGGTTCAGATTACTGAAAAATATGTCCATTTTTCCTTGCGGGATAATTATCATCGTCTGGAAGTTCGTGGTCAGTGTTACCGGGTATCGGCACTACAGGTGACTACCACCAGGCTGATGGATCGAAGCATAATTGAATTTCTCTCTGCGGGAATTGACGTTGAATTTACAAATTTTGAAAATTCCAGAATTATCTATCAAAGAACGGGAAAATTTGCGAGGCTGGAAATTGCGGGGGGTTTATGCGCAAGTTGAAGGCGGATTCGTAGCTTTCATATTAAAATAGGGGAAAACTAAGGAGGTTCTGGAACCTATGAATTATTTTTTACGCGTGCAGGAATTAACCCCCACCAAATTCTGGATCAACAACCCGACCCGGGAAGAGGCGGAGTGGGCCATTCAGGAAGGCGCGACGGGCTGCACTTGCAACCCGGCTTACTGCGGCAAAATGCTTAAGCGCGCGGAAGAGAAAGACTATGTAAGCGGCATGCTGGATGAGGTTATTCAAGAAGTGGACAGCGCCACTGCGGCTGAGGAAGAGCTGCAGCGCCGGCTGGTGGGCGTGATTGCCGAGAAGTTTATGCCCCTGTATGAGAAATACCCGCGCGAGCACGGCTACGTCAGCATCCAGGGCGATCCCATTCATGAGGACGACCCGCAAGTGGTGATCCGCGAAGGGCGCAAGAACCGCGCCGTTTCTGAGAACATCTGCTGCAAGATTCCCACCACTGAATCCGGTTTGGAAGCCATGAAGACCCTGGTGGCGGAGGACACACCCATCAACGCCACGGAAGTATTTGCCATCCAGCAGGCGCTGGACCTGTGCGAGCTGTATGAGAAAGTGAGCAAAGAGAGCGGCAAGAGACCCAAATTTTACATCTCCCACATCACAGGTATTTATGATGAATACCTGCAGGAAGTGGTGGAGCGGGACAACATTGACATATCCCCGGACATCCTGTGGCAGGCGGGCATGGTGATTGCGCGCAAACTGTACCGGATATACGTGGAGCGTGGTTACAACGTGACCTTTGTGGGGGGCGGGGCGCGCGGTACCCACCACTTCACCGAGATGGTGGGCGGGGATGTGTGCGTGACCATCAATTGGAAGGGCACGGCTGACAAACTGCTGGAGATGGACCCGCCGGTTGTGGAGCGCATCCACACGCCGACCCCGGATTATGTGGTGGAAGAGTTGCTGGAGAAGCTGCCTGATTTCAGGCGCGGATATGAGGAAGGTGGCATAAAGCCGGAAGAATATGAAGAGTTCGGGCCGGTGGTCAAGTTCCGCGACAGCTTCATCAAGCACTGGAATCCTGTGCTGGAGGAAGCGGAAAAGCGCCTGAAAAATAAATAAGTTTACTTTTATGAAAAAGAGCCAAAATTTGTTTGGCTCTTTTTTTTTATGAATTTGCGATGTGGTTGCCCTGGCCGATTCCAAAATAGGCGAATCCAATGTCTCGCAGGCGTTTGCTGTCCCACTGATTTCGGCCGTCAACAAGCACAGGCGTGCGCATTAATTTAAAAATTTTCCGGAAGTTAAGCTGTTTGAATTCATTCCATTCCGTTGCGAGGACCAGCGCATCTGCGCAATCTGACACTTGGTAGGGATTATCGCAGAGTTCCAGATCGGGCAGCTGCCTGCGCGCGTTTTCCATTGCCTGAGGGTCATAAGCGCGGACTTTGGCTCCCTCATTTTTCAGGAGCTGAATAATATCCACGGCTGGCGCTTCTCGCATATCATCTGTGTTAGGTTTAAAAGAAAGCCCAAGAATCCCAATTTCTTTATCCATTAATGAACCGCCAAGGACATTTCTAAGACGGTAGACAATGCGCCTGCGCTGATTCATATTGATATCCATTACAGCCTGAAGCAGCTGCGGATTGGTGTTATGGAGCACTGCCATATGGGCCAGCGCTTTTACATCCTTGGGGAAACAGCTGCCGCCCCACCCAAGTCCGGCATCCAGAAAACTCCTGCCAATGCGTTTATCCATACCCATCCCATCTGCAACTTCGCGGACATCAGCGCCGAGCTCGTCGCAGATATTGGCGATTTCGTTTATAAAGGAAATGCGTGTTGCTAGGAAGGCATTGGATGCGTATTTAATCATCTCTGCGGTACGCAGATCTGTAATTAAAACGGGAGCGCGCAGCGGCGCGTACAATTTTGCCACTTCCTCTGCCGGATTTCGCTCCATAGAACCAAGCACAATCCGGTCAGGGTTCATGAAATCGTTTATCGCGCTGCCCTCCCGTAAAAATTCCGGATTGGAAACAACGGAAAAATCGACATCTTTTTTCTTGCGAATTTTTTCCATGATTTCTGCAACTGTATCTCCAGTTCCGACGGGAACGGTTGATTTATTGACAACAATCAGGGACTGACCAGCCGCTTGGGCAATGCTTTCTGCTGCATCTCTCACATATTGCAGATCGGCTTCTCCGTTGATGCCTGTGGGTGTTCCGACAGCAATAAAAGCAAAATCAACATCTTCCAGCGCCTTTTCATAATCTGTAGTGAAAAAGAGACGCCCTGCGGTGACATTTCTTTCAACGATTTCCTCCAGGCCGGGTTCGTAGATGGGCATGACCCCTTCTTTCAGTTTCGCAATCCGGTCGTGGTCAATATCCAAACATTGGACAGTATTGCCGAGATCTGCAAAGCAGACGCCGGTTACCAATCCTACATAACCTGTTCCAATTACGCAAATATCGCTCATGTTGTATTTAACCTTACGGGCTGAAATTATAGCTTAAAGAGAACAGGAAAGTTCTCCCGTGGCAATAGGAATGTGCGCCAAATATGATATGAATTGCAGTGTTAAAATTTTTTCCATGATATCCAATCGAAACAGCCAGGTATCTTTTTATATAGAATCACTCGGATGCGCAAAAAACAGTGTGGATTCCCGCTCAATCGCTGAAATCTTGATAAATGCTGGTTATTATGAAGTGGCTGATCCGGATGATGCGGATGTGCTAATCGTGAATACCTGCGGGTTTATCCAGCCGGCAAAGGAGGAATCCATCGGGATTCTAAGAGAACTATCGTCAAAGAAAAAAAGAGATCAGATATTAATCGCGGCGGGCTGCCTCTCTGAACGCGAAAAGAATCTGATTACGTCCAAAGTAAAAGGCCTGGACGCAGTCTATGGCACACGACATTGGGGAGATATTTTGCGGATTTTATCCCAGTTGCGCAGGGATATTCCCCGTCCTCATATGCACTTCCCGGTGGATAAAGCAGTCGATGAAAACCGGATCGGGGTGCACCGTGTTGCTGTTTATGGTGCGAGTGCTTATCTCAAAATAGCGGAAGGGTGCGATCGCGGCTGTGCATTCTGTGCAATCCCCTATATAAAAGGTCCTATGATCAGCCGGCCAATTAAAAATATTCTCGATGATGCAGCATTTCTGCAGGAGAAAGGCGTTAAAGAAATTATCCTGATAGCCCAGGATACGACCTCTTATGGAAAGGATCTTGGCTTGAGCGATGGACTCCCTGTTTTGCTCGGTAAACTTTTGCGCAGGGTACCGGAGGTCCCCTGGATACGCATCATGTATATGTTCCCGGGTTCTGTTTCTGGTGACTTGATTGCGCTGATGGCTGATAATGATCAAATTCTCCCCTACATGGATATTCCCCTCCAGCATGCTTCTCCGGATGTTTTGAAACGCATGCGCCGCCCATACAATACGGATGCTGTTCGTAATCTCCTGGAAAATATGCGAAAAGCTATTCCTTTTTTAGCGCTCCGTTCAACCTTCATCATTGGATATCCGGGTGAAGCGGATGAGGACTTTGATGCTCTTAAAGATTTCATCAGGCAGATAAAGTTTGATCATGTTGGTTTTTTCCCCTATTACCATGAGAAAGGGACGCCATCGTATAATTTTCCGGACGATGTCTCTCCGGAATTAAAGGAGGAGAGAATACAGGAAATTGCAGGGATACAAGAAGAGATATCCCTTGAAAAAAACAAAGGGTTTATTGGAAAAAATCTTGAAGTTTTAATTGAAGGAAATGGGGACGGAATCTCAATCGGCAGGTCCTACCGCGATGCTCCCGAAATTGATGGGCTGGTTATTTTGAATGAGATTGTAGAGACGAATCAGATTTACAAAATCCGGGTATGCGGCGCGCTCATTCACGATTTGATTGCACAGAAAATAGAATAAAAAAACGGGCGGAGAATCCTCCGCCCGTTTGTTCTTATTCTGTTCCTTCCCCTGGTGGTTCAGGGCTTTCCTCGGGTGTTTCTTCCTGGGTCGGTTCCACGGTTGGGGTTTCGCCTGTTGGAGTATTTTCTGGAGCAGGAGTTTCGGTTGGCAGTGGAACAGCTGTAGGCGGGTAGCATTTCAGGTATGCTTCTTCATATTTCTCCTGCACTGTCGGGATCCCGCTAATGCTCAGTACGTTCTGGTAATGATCCAGTGCCTCGCAATATTTGCCTTCCTGAACCAGCTGATCTCCATATCTTTCCGACGCAACCATAAACCTGTCGGCGGCTGTCCAACCAGTACCGTCATGCAGATAGGGGAAGGCAGTGTAAAGCTGGCTGAAATAATTGAGCACCTGCTGCCAGTCCACCTCCCAATAGCTGGCCCCTGTCAGATAAAGGCTTGCCCAGTTGGAGTAGTTTACCGCGTCGTGATCCAGCGGCGCATATTGTTCCAGAATGGCCAGGAGGTATAGACCTTCCTCCAAATCGCCTTCATTGACAATTTTTTCAATGCCGAAATGACGGAGTGCTATGAAATAAAGGCCGTCCACTTCCAGGGTCCGGTAGGTGTAATCCTCATTTCTGAGCGCTTCAAGCGTGTTTATGGCGGATGCCCATTGTTTGGTCTGCACTTCCTGAACAGCCTGGTTGAACAGTGCCTCCGCGCTGCGCGTATCCACAGTTGGCGTGGTCATCACTTGATTTTGATCTTGCCCACTTTCAGCCAGCTTTACCATCACCTGGGTGTAATTTTCGGTAAGACCGGGAAAATCCGGGTAAATTTGCAACACATATTCAAAATGCGTGCGCGCCAGCTGGTAATTTCCGGCCTGCATTTGCTGGACACCGTACTGGTATTGGGTGGCAGCCTCGGTTAGCAGTCCCTGCCTCTCCTGGCGCAGTCTGTCCTGGATTCCCCACCAGTAGCCGAGGCCTCCCCCAACAGCACCCAGCAGAAGAACCAACAGGATGCCGAACAGGAATACCCGCCATCTTCGCGGCTTTTTTGTGGTGATCGGCTGTGTGTCGCTCAGCGAAGCTGGCATGGTCCGCCCTGCGTATGAACCCTTGCCGGTGTTTATTTTTTGAGTATCGTCTAACTTATTGCTCATGATGAGCGATATTATACCTTTTTGTTTGGGAGAATCTTCTAACACGAATTTCCGGTCAGAGCCGCAGCAAAATGCCAAGTTCCCTTCGTATAAAGGGAAATACAGCCAATAGGCCGATAAATGAGGCGGCTGTGCCAATTAATAAATCATGAATCATATTGCCAGAGAACTGGATAATCAACCATATCACTGCCGCACCGATAATACTTCCCAGAAATGTCTTTACCGAGGTCCGCAATGTGTCCTTGGCAATTGAGAGTATGGAGAATATGCTCTTCCAACTGATCTCACCGGATTCGCGTTTGATGTTTCTTATCTTATACAGCAGGAGCAGGAATCCTGACTGGACTGTGAATGAGATGGCATCTGCCAGGGCAAGACCGGGTGCCTGCAAACTGCGGGCGAGCAGTATGCCTGACCCTACGTAGGCAACCAGGTTTAAGGCTGCGGCGATGAAGGGGAATAATGCGTTTTGCTGGGCAAAGAAAATTCGGGCAGCGAGCTCAAGCAGGCAGTGGCTCAACAGGCCCACCAAAAAGGCGCGCGTTACCCACAAGAGCAGGTCTGTGCCAACCGTATCGAATCCAAAGGCGAATTCGAGGAACGGGGGCAGGGCGGCAAATAGGAGTACGGCCGCGGGGACTGCCAGGGCAACCAGGACGCGAATAACACGGTTGACTGTTCTGTGAAATTCATCAAACTGTTTTTTCGCGATCAGTTCAGAAATGGTGGGTAATAAGGCGGTTCCGATTGCAGTGCCTATCAGGGTTTCTGGCAGCTGGAGGATCATCCAGCCGTAAGTCAATGCGGTTACTGATCCAAGCGGCAAACGGGAGGCGAAGTTATCCCTTGCGATGAATGTCAGCTGGTACATCAGCATGCTTGCTACACGGGGGGCGAGCATAACGAGAATTTTTCTGACATCCGGATGGCGGATATCCATTTTTGGAATCCATTTGAATTTAAAAAGGATCAGGCCTGGAATCTGTATCAGGAAATACAATGCTGAGCCGATAATTACTCCATAAACCAAGCCATACACGCCCATGCCAAAAGCGGGTAGGTTAAACGAGGCAATTTTATATCCTTCTGCCGGAGCGAGGATGATTGCTCCAAATATCTGGCCGATATTGTACAGGATGGGGCCTAATGCAGGAAGGAAAAAATGCTGGTTTGCCTGCAGTCCAGCTATCAAAAGACCCGCCATCGAAAAAATCAGGGTACCGATAAGATCCAGCCTCATCAGGCTGACTACCAGTTCCTGTTGTTCCAAGGTGAAACCCGGGGCAATCCCTAATGGATGCTGAACAAGCGGCCAGGCAAAAATTGCGACAAATAAAGAAAGCAAGGCGGTTACAAGGAAAGCAAGGTTGGCAACGCTGCTGAACACTTTCCATGCGGCCGCGCGGTTCTCCCTCGATATAACTTCAGTCAACACCGGGATGATGGCAACGGCCAAGGCTCCGCCGGATATTAAGGCGTAAAGCATATCCGGTACATTGTTAGCCACATTGAATACATCAAGTTCGGATGACAGGCCGAACTGCCTGGCAATGATAAGCTGCCTTGCGATAGCAAGCAGCTTGTTGACTCCGAAGCTGAAGGCAACCAGGAATGCTGCCCTTGAGAGTTTGGATGTTTTTTTCATAAAATTGGTTTTACCCTAACGCGACATCGAGAACCATCATGACAGTGAAGCCGAGCATCGCCCCGGCCGTGGCAATATCAGTACTTTTTCCCTGCTGCGCTTCTGGAATGAGTTCTTCCACGACAACATAAATCATTGCGCCGGCTGCAAATGCTAACGCGTACGGTAGTATTTGACGCATTGATATTACAGCTGCTGCACCGATTACCGCGCCGATTGGCTCAACCACAGCTGAAAGCTGGCCAAAGAACCAGCTTTTTGAATTGCTGAAGCCCTCCCTGCGGAGTGGAGCGGAAATGGCCAGTCCTTCA
>CAYPPV010000011.1:0-17444 GCA_964412705.1 uncultured Pelolinea sp.
GGGAACTCCTGGGATTGTATTTATCTGACCATCCGCTTTCACCTTTTATGGCTGAAATTAAGAAATCCATAACCCATTACAGTTCGCAGTTGGCTGAGGTACCTCACGAAACCAAAGTTGCCGTTGCAGGAGCAGTTGATGAAATCCGCACGATCATTACCAGAAATGGCAAAGAAATGGCTTTTGTGACGATTGAAGATTTGCAAGGATTGATAGAACTTGTCGTCTTTCCCCGTGTATGGCAAAGAAATAAGGAGATCATGCGCTCCAATTCCGTACTCTTAATCCGTGGAAAATTGGATAACGAGCGATCTGAACCCAAGATATTGGTGAACCGAATCGAAGTAATGGAACCTTCCAAAAAATCTCCTTCGGGTTTTGAACCAGAGAAATTTGGAGGAGTTGATGATCCGCCGGAGATTAATGATGGTTTAAATAAACCGGATATTATTCAGGATTTTAAAACAGATTATCCTGCCGGTAATATGCATGAGCTGAATGCCAATAAAATTCTGATAAATACAGCTAATAAATCTGGTGTAATGGACACAAATTTAGAAAAATCAGAAATTGCTGCAACTGCACCTCTTTCAAAGGAAAACATCTCCCATGAATCCAAACCTGTTTACAATCAGGGATATTCAGCTGAGGTAGAAAATTTACAATTAACAATATCTGAACCCCAATACCACGAAGATGAGATTAGTGAAAGAGATGAAAAAAAGAAGATACTCGTTGTTCAACTGCGAAGCAGTGGCGTTAAGGAACGTGATATCCGTCGGATCCGCCAGATATATGGGTTGCTTACCTCGCTTCCTGGTAATGATGGGTTCGCTTTTGAGTGCCTGGAAAACGGGCATTCTTTCCGGCTGGATTTTCCTAACGATAAGACCAACATCTCTGAGAGTTTGCAGAATGAATTAAAGGGGATTGTCGGCGAAAACAATTTCCGCATTGAAGCATAGAACAAATAAATCCACCAGTCTTATTTCGGCATGATTCTTTGGATGAATTGCTGAGTTTCCCTAAATGATTTTCGAAAATAGTACGGTTCTTATTCTTTTCCTCTGTATTGATTTACATCTAAGAAAATAAAAATAACAATTTTTTGCTTTATATGGAAAAGCAGTAAGAATTATTCCTCTTCCAGAGTGCGAAGATGAGGAAAAAGAATGACTTCCCTTATGGAGCGTTTATTCGCAAAAAGCATCACAAGCCGGTCAATACCCATTCCAAATCCCCCATTTGGAGGCATCCCGTAGGCAAGGGCATTCAGGTAATCTTCATCCATGGGATGCCTCTCTTCATCTTCTTGTGTGTAGGCGCGCCCCATCTCTTCAAAGCGTTTCTCTTGTTCAAGAGGATCATTTAATTCAGTAAATGCGTTGCAGAGTTCCATTCCGCCAATAAATGCCTCAAATCTTTCCACAATATTCGGTTTTCCCGGCACATTTTTTGCAAGAGGGGAAATACTGCGCGGATAATTGTATAGAATGGTGGGTTGAATTAGAGTGGGTTCCAGCAGGTCTCCGATCAGTCCATCAATCAGTTTCCCGCGAGAAATGCCTGGCTTTGGATTCAACCCTTTTTCTGAAAGTGCCTGGAACAGCGAATCAGCATCATTGTATTTATCTATATCGACGCTGGTCTTTTCGAGAATTGCTTCCCTCAGTTCCAGACGCTTCCAGGGAGGTGCCAGATTGATTTGATGACCTGCAAATTGTATCTGTTGCGTTCCCAGGACTTCCTGGGCGGCCTGCGAGACCATCTTCTCAGTCAAGTCCATGACTTTTAAGTAATCAGCGTAAGCCCAATAGAATTCAAGTTGGGTAAATTCGGGATTATGTTTGAATGATACGCCCTCATTTCTAAAATCCCTTCCAATCTCGTATACTCTGTCTAATCCTCCAACAAGCAGCCTTTTCAGGTAAAGCTCAAAAGAAATCCGGAGAAAGAGCTCCTGATGCAGCTGGTTGTGAAAAGTTGTAAATGGTTTCGCGGCGGCTCCGCCATAAATAGGCTGCAGGATGGGTGTTTCAACCTCGATAAATCCCATGTTATCCAGAAAATGCTGCAGCGCCCTGACAGTTGCTGCCCGAATCTTAAAAATATCGCGTATCTCTGGATTAACAGCCAAATCCGCATATCTCTGCCTGTATCTCGTTTCCGGATCGCTGAGGCCAGCGTGACGGACAATTTTTCCATCAATTTTCTCGTCTTTCGCAGCCGGGAGGGGGCTGATTGCCTTGGCAAGCATTTTAAAATCATCCGTGAGAAGGGTAATTTCACCCGTTCTTGAGCGCATAATTATGCCGGATGCCTGTATGAAATCACCAAGATCGAAAAATTCCTTAAAATCCTTAAATTTTTCCTGTCCGAGCTCGTTTACCCGGAGCATAAGCTGGATCCGACCGCTTCCGTCCTCTATGTGAGCAAATGCCAGTTTTCCCATCGTGCGTTTGGATCTTAATCTGCCCGCCAAAATAAATTTCTTGTCAAATTTCCCGTTTTCGTTTTCTTTCTCGAATTCTAAAAATCCATCTGTCGCTTCGGAGATACTGTGGTCAACCTCACTTCTGGTGGGGTAAGGATCCAATCCCTTTTCTTTCATTCTTTGAATTTTTTCTGCGCGTATCTTTTCCAGTTCGTTGAATTGCATTTCTTCTTCCTGTAAATGATTAATAAAAAACCCCGCCCAATCAACCCGGGCGGGGCTGTAGGGCAAATGAATTTTCTATGATACTTTCACAATTTTAACCTTATATTCGCCGTCTGGCGCCTGGACGGAAACCAGGTCGCCTTTTTTATGACCCATGATGGCCTTGCCGAGAGGAGATTCATTGGATATGCGGCCCTCGCTAGGGTTTGCTTCAGCGGCACCGACAATTACAAATGATTCTTTCTCGTTATATTCTTCTTCTTGAATGGTTACTTTTGAGCCAAGCCCGATTGTATCGCTGGAATGGTTATCTTTGATGATCTTGGCAGTCGCCAGCAGGAGCTCAAGTTCCTGGATGCGTCCTTCAACAAAAGCCTGTTCATTCTTTGCGGCTTCATATTCGGCGTTCTCGATCAAGTCTTCTCCGTCCGCTGCTTCGCGCAGGCGTGCGGCGACCTCCTGGCGTTTTTTATTGCGCAGGTAGTCAAGTTCTTCTTGCAGTTTTTCGTATCCCTCTTTTGTCAGGAAATTATTTGGCATTTCCTTTACCTCTTCTACGGTTGGTTTTCAATTCCATTGAGAATTAAAAAAATGTTGTGGTTAAAAAAACACTCCACATTTGGAGCGGTTATTTTTAACCTGTGCAGTGATACTGCAGTTAATATTTGCAATATATTACCACAAACCCGCTTTGGTGGCAAGTACATGTGCTCCTGTAAAAAAAACCTCAAATGATTAGGAGTTGCTGTCCGCCCCTTTTTGCAGGGCCTTCAGGTTTAGATCAAACAAATATTTTTTGCCTGAAGAAAGGCTTTTATTTAATCCCTTTTCTAAACTTTTTAGATTTAGAAAGTCGGCCTCAGCGCCCAATGCGCCCAGCATGATGGTATTGGATAGACGTTTGTCCCCGAGTTCCTCTGCCAACTCTGTTGCCGGAATCTCTATCACTGAAATATCATCTCTTACAGATCCGCGATTCACCATGGATGCATTAATCACCAAATATCCGCCTGGTCTCACCAATTTTTCATACTTATCCAGGGAGGGTTGGTTCATAACAATGGCGGCTCTTGGATTTAATACTTGGGGTGATCCAATTTCTTCATCTGAGATCACAACAGTACAGTTCGCGGTGCCTCCGCGCATTTCCGGCCCGTAGGAGGGAAACCAGGTGACTTCAAGGTTTTCTTCCAGAGCGGCATAAGCCATGATTTTGCCAATGAATAATACACCCTGCCCGCCAAAACCCGCTATGATCGTCTCATTTTGCATAATTGGTTTCTCCTAAATTTTTATTTCGGCAATGGCCGGATGCACTTTGTAATCTTTGAGAGGGTAATATGGGATCATATGTTTTTCCAGCCAATTTGCTGCTTCCACCGGTGTCAAATGCCAGTTCGTGGGGCAGGTTGAGAGAAGTTCCACCATCGAAAAACCAAGACCGCGCATCTGGGTTTCAAATGCCAGTCGGATGGCTTTTTTCGCCATGCGAATATTTTTCGGGTCATGCAAGCTTCGCCGGACAATGTAGCTAGCTCCCTCCTGTGTGGAGAGCAGTTCAGACGCCCGGATTGGATAGCCCATTCGTTCAACATCTCTCCCGCTTGGCGATGAAGTGGTTTTCATGCCGGGAAGAGTTGTGGGAGCCATCTGGCCGCCAGTCATTCCATAATTAGCGTTGTTGATAAAGATAACGCTTATGTTCTCACCTCTGCCCGCCGCAGCTACAATTTCTCCAGTGCCGATGGAAATCATGTCCCCATCTCCCTGGTACGTGAAGACGAACCGGTCTGGGCGAACTCGTTTAATACCGGTTGCCATGGCGGGCGCCCTGCCATGTGGGGCTTCAACAAAATCAACATCAAAATAGTCATATATGAACACCGAACAGCCAACCGAGGCAACGCCAATGGCGTTCTCCCTCAGACCCATTTCATCAATTACCTCCGCGACAATTCTATGGGCTGTGCCGTGTGTACAGCCGGGACAGTAATGGGCGCTGACGTCAAATAAAGTTTTCGGATGTTCGTATATGACATCCATTTCCTTAGTATCTAAAGTTGCCATGCTTCTCCTTTATACGATAATGCTTTCCATACGCTCAAGCCATTGGTCCCTTGGATGGATATCGGATTTTGTTTTTTCTTTCCTTACCCGTTTGATCTCTGCGAGAATCTCATCAGGGAAGGGCATTACGCCACCCATCCGGCCGTAAAATTCAATGTTAGCCTCTCCTTTTACCGCCTGTATCACATCTTCTAGCATCATCCCTGAGTTCATTTCAACAACCAGAATATCGTCCAGATTCTTTGCGGCATCGATTATGGCCTCTTTGGGAAACGGATTCAGGCTAATCGGACGCAATAAGCCAGCCTTTATGCCTTCGGCACGGGCAGCCCGGACAGCCGATAGCGCAACTCTCCCCGCTGACCCATAGCCGATGATCGCAATTTCGGCATCATCCATGAAAAATTCACTGAACCGGACTTCATTTCTTTCGATTTCCTGCCATCGCTTCATCAGGCGGAAATTGGTTTTTTCCATCTCCTCCGGTTTTAAATAGATTGAGGTGAGAAGTTTTCTTTCATCTCCCACACTTCCGGTCACAGCCCAATCCGGGAAATCTTTACGGACCTCCAGCATGGGCGGCATCTCAGCTGGTTCCATCATCTGACCGATGCTGCCGTCAATCATGACAATGCCAATGGTGCGGTATTTTTCAGCGATATCGAACATGCCATATACGATATCTACAGTTTCCTGGATGCTGGCTGGCGCAAGCACAATTGGATGGTAATCACCGTGACCACCGCCATGAACGATCTGGTTGTAATCGCCCTGGGAGGGCGCAATGTTGCCCAAGCCGGGGCCACCTCGCACAACATCCACCAGCACCATTGGCACTTCTGTTCCAGCGATGTATGAAAGCCCTTCCATCATTAGGCTTGTTCCTGGGCTTGATGTGGATGTCATAACCCTCACGCCTGCACACGCAGCCCCATACACCATATTAATCGCACCCAACTCGCTCTCAGCCTGGAGAAACGCTCTGCCCAGCTCGGGCATGCGGGCGGACATGTATTCTAGTGCTTCCGTTTGGGGTGTGATCGGGTAGCCGAAATATGCTTGCAGACCAGCTCGTACAGCGGCTTCGGCGAAAGCTTCATTGCCTTTCCATAGTTCTCGTGCCATGAATACCTCCTACGCTTTTATAGGCCGTTTTTCACGGTAAACAGAAATAGCCGCTTCAGGACAAACAATTGCACATATTCCGCAGCCTGTACAACCATCTTTGATTAAAACTGCGGGATGAAAACCACGCGGTGTTATCATCTCCATATCCAATGCGATGACTTTCTGCGGGCATGATTCCACACAAAGTTGGCATGCCTTACACAGGTTTTCATCAACAACGATCGTCCCTTTTAATGGCATCATCGGCTCCTATAGTGTTTGGATAATAATGGTAAGAAATTCCAGAATATTTTACTATAATCAACTATCCAGCTATAGTGAGAGGTATCATCAGGTCGATAGCTGAAAATCAAGTTTCTTATGAATATTTTTTAAATTTCTATAACTCAATGAAAAAGAGAAAAAAGTATAGGAATATGGTTGACTTTGTAACTATTTTTGGGAAACAGCAGATTCTTTTTCTTTTATTAATCATGATCATCCCGGTTTCTTGCGCCGGGAGTGAAATCTCGAATATTCCTGCGAGAGATAAAAAAAACACCAGTAGACTTGATATGGCCGATACTCCTTTCGAAATTCAGGAAACAAACATCGCGCTCAATACAAATCACGAAAGTAATTATTTCTCAGAAATATCATCAAAAATACCAGCGGAAATTTCACCGGATAATTTGAAAGAAATTCAAGAGATCGCACGGGTAAGTCCATTTTATGTGCCTTATTTTGAAATCTCTTCTGACGGCGCAATCATTGCGGTAGGAACAGAACAGACGATATTTATCGTAGATGGTTTTTCAGGTGAGACAATATCTGAAATTCCCGTAAAACCCCCTGAATGCAATTATGGGATGGGGAGGTATTTTCGTTTAAATGAAAATGGAACTTTCCTTGGAATTGTCAATGAAAAATTTATTGAAGTCTGGCAGGTCGGCGGAGGGAAAATACACGAAACCGAATTCAGCTGGAAGGCGGATGGGAGCCAAACTTCATGCGGCGGCTATATTCCTGAAATTTCAATTTCTCCAGATGGAAACTTACTCGCAGTGAGCGGAAAAGAGTATATCAATGATTCACCGAAACAAACCTTTCGGGTGATTGATATTCCTCGAAACGAGGTCATATATGATTGGGATGGAAAAGATGAATCTCTTCACGGAAATCTGTATACATTTCATGGGCTTGGGTTTTCAGCTGATGGAAAGTTTATCCAAACCTTTGACCCAAAGAGATTCACCCGATCACAGAATAACACACACTTGGCTTTCCGCTTCTGGAAGGTGGGAGCCTGGTGGGAGTCATTCAATAGAGATTTTCGCATTCGCGAGTCATATCCCATCGGCAATCTCTATTACTCTTTGTCCTCTGAAAAAGGTCTGGAAATTCGCACCAGATTAGAAGGGAGGTTGATTGCTAGGTTTGCAATGAATGAATGTTCATTTGAATATCCCTGCGAGACCAAATTTTCCCCGGATGGAAACCGTCTCGCTCTCCTCAAACAAAGGGACAATCAGCTTTTATACAGGAATCAAATTTTTTTCAGGGATGTTGAAATCTGGGATATTGGCCAGGAAAACCGAATACAACTGGTAAATAGTTTGTTCAGAAATTTGGACGGGATACATCCAGATTTTCCGGAAAGAATCTCCCGCTTCGAAAAATGGCTGCAAGATGGAGAAAACAATTCTTTTTGGTGGATATCAGATATTTCCTTTGAAGGTTTGAAAAAATCAGCTGATGGAAAAATCTATTTTGTACCCAGAAGAAGCGAATTGGAAAACAATGGTGGATGTGATTTCTGTACAATTTGCCAATGGGATTATCCTAATATGAGTTTTATTTGTAAAGAAGGTTTGCTTGGCTTTGGAGGAGAAAATCTGAAAATTGACACGGCTGATGGATTCCCGGTTATTATGATTCACGATGAAAAGCTTAGAATTGTTGGCGAGCTTCCATTCATTATTGTTAATAATTCAAACCGAACCAATTTTTATTTATTGGGTTTTTCAGAAAAATATCAAATTGGTTTCTTTTGCACAGATAAAAACTTCCGTGAGAAGCGGTGCATGATTTATGATTTCATAGATCGAGAGCCATTATATGAAATGGATGATATTTCTTATTTGCGGGCTTCTTCGGATGGAAAAAAAGCTGCTTTTATCAATGCGCGTAAGGGAAGGCTGTTCATTTATGATTTGGAGAAAAAGAGGATTGAAGAGAAGACTGCCTACCAGTCCCGGGCGGCTTCGGTAAATCCATTTTTCGACGGAAATTCCACGGTAATTTATTATATGATCCAGAATCTTGAAAATTCATCTAACCATTCATTTGACGTTATTGATTTGTCAACAGGAAAAGTTCTAAGGAGAATCGGTTTCCAGGATTTTGATTCTGGAAAACCAACCACGCTCGCTGTTAATGATGGCGAAACGATTTTGGCAGTTGGCAGTGATGGAGGTGAAGTACAATTGGCGGATTCCTCAGATGGATCCTTGCTTTATCAGTGGCTGGCTCATGAGGACGGGATTGCGGGAATGGAGTTCACATCTGAGAGTGAAGAATTGATCACGATCGGACAAAACGGCATAATAAAAATCTGGAAAATTAGAAAATAAAAAAACCGCTGATTTTTATCATCAGCGGTTTTTTGCATCTTTTTGTGCTAGGCCAGTTCGACAGATGCGCCTGCTTCTTCCAACTTCTTCTTTGCTTCTTCGGCGGCTTCTTTGCCAACTTGTGTGAGGACTTTTGAACCGGCGGTTTCAGCCATGTTCTTTGCATCAACTAGCCCTAAACTGGTAAGCTGTCGGATAACCTTGATGACATCAATTTTCTTTGGTCCGGTTTCCTTGAGAACCACATCAAATTCCGTCTTTTCTTCTGCTTCTTCAGCTGCGGATGCTGGAGCGGCGCCGGCTGCAGCTACTGCAACAGGTGCTGCCGCGGAAACGCCCCATTCTTCTTCCAGTGTCTTTACAAGTTCTGCTGCTTCCAGAACGGTCAGTTTACTTAATTGTTCTGCTAATTTTTTAATGTCTGCCATTTTTCTTCTCCTAAATATTTTTTTCTTAATATCATTTTGATTAACTTGCTGCTTGCGCAGGGCTTTTTTCTGAATACGCTTTTAGCACTGCGGCAATCCCTCGTGCTGGTTCTGAAATGGTCCGTAAGAGCTGTGTTGCAGGTGTTTGGATAAGAGCGAGCAGCTGTGCGCGCATCTGCGGCATCGGCGGAAGCTGTGCCAGCGACTGAATTTCGCTTGCTGTAATGGGCTTACCGTCCATATAGCCGCCCTTGATTTTGAACATATCCGTGGAGCCTGCTCGGTCCACAATTTTTGCGAGAGAGGGAGCATCTTCGAATGCAAAGGCTACAATGGATGCTTCATCAAAAATACCCGTATTCTCGAATCCTGTGTTATTAAGAGCAATATCCATCAGTGTGTTCTTGACAACATGGAATTCAGCGCCAATTTCACGAGCATCCGAGCGGATTTGTTCAATTTCTTTAACTGTCATTCCATTAAATGCCAGAACGAATGACGCCCTGCTTTCACTCAGCCATTTTTCATAGCTTTCAACCAGGTTTTTCTTTTCCTCTTTTGTAAATGCCAAAGGATTTACCTCCTTTCAATAAAAATAGTCCTTGCCGGAAAAACCCAGGCAAAGACTATGATTTCTAATTGATCGAACGTCTCTGTTGTCTTCACCTGAGCAGGATATTAAGCCCAAGGGCACCGGCCGTCTTTGGTGTTGCTGTGGGAGGTGATTATATCACGCTTACGATTTTCTTTCTAGTGATAAAGCTTGTGCGGGGTCAATCTTGATCCCCGGCCCCATAGTGGATGTGATAGTTACCTTCTTGAGGTAAGAGCCTTTTGCACCTGGTGGTTTCGCTCTCCGCACAGCGGCCATTAGTGCGGCGAAATTGTCCATTAATTTCTCTGCATCAAAAGAAACCTTGCCGATGGGTACATGGACATTGGCCGTCTTATCGAGGCGGAACTCTACCCGGCCGGCTTTAGATTCTTCTATCGCCCTTTGCAGGTCATCCGCGGGAACAACCGTTCCGGCTTTCGGGTTCGGCATCAAACCGCGCGGACCCAATACTTTGCCGAGCCGGCTGGCTTTTCCCATCATGTCAGGTGTAGATATCGCGACATCGAACTCCGTCCAGCCGTTTTCAATCTTTTTGATCGTTTCGTCATCATCAGCGATGAAATCCGCCCCCGCATCTTTCGCGGTTTTGGCGGCTTCCCCTTGGGCGAAAACCAGTACTCGGACGGGTTTTCCCAAACCATGGGGAAGGACAACTGTGTCACGCAGCTGCTGATCAGACTGGCGCGGATCCAGACCGGTGCGCAGGTGAACATCTACTGTTGCATCAAAACTTGCGAAGGATGTCTCTTTTACAAGTCTGATTGCTTCCTGCGGTTCATACATTTTATCTGCATCTACTTTGGCTCTTGCCTTCAGATATTTCTTACCGTGTTTTGCCATATTATCTCCTTGTGGTGATGGCGGGTGCTGTGCACCCTCCCACGAAATATTTATTTCTCTATTGTGATGCCCATATTGCGGGCAGTTCCTTCAACCTGACGCATGGCGCCTTCAATATCGATTGCATTCATATCTTTCATCTTGAACTGGGCAATCTCCCGAAGCTGGTCTCTTGTTATACTCCCAACTTTTTCCCGATTGGGCATCTCAGATCCCTTTTCGACACCCGCGGCTTTTTTAAGCAGCTCAGCCGTAGGGGGGGATTTAAGTACAAAGGTGAAAGAACCGTCTATATAAACAGTAATCTCTGCCGGAATGATGTCGCCGATTTTGCTTTGGGTTCGCGCATTGTATTCCTTGCAGAACTGCATGATATTGATCCCGTGCCCGGCCAAAGCCGGTCCGATCGGGGGAGCGGGATTTGCTTTCCCTGCGGGGATATTCAATTTAACTACTGCTTTTACTTTTTTTGCCATTTAATTACTCCTTAAAGTGGTTTTAGCGGATGAATAGGGTCACCCTCCCACAATCCTCCGTTTGGAGGTTGTTTACGCTTTTTCAACCTGAAGAAAATCAAGTTCAACAGGTGTTTCCCGGCCGAAGAAGTTTACCATCACGGTAACTTTGGCCCTGTCAACATCAATCTCAGAGACGGTACCACGGAAATCATTAAAAGGACCGTCGATTACACGCACACGCTCGCCAGTCTTAAATGTGACTTTGACATGGGGAGCTTCTGCTTCCATACGCTTCAGGATTTGCTGAACCTCCTCTGGCCTTAGCGGAGTGGGTTCATTACCCATACCAACAAAACCGGTTACGCCGGGCGTATTGCGCACAACGTACCAGGATTCTTCAGAAAGAATCATGTTCACCAGGATATATCCGGGGAACACATGCCGTTCGATTGAACGTCTCTTGCCTTCGCGGACTTCAATTTCTTCCTGCGTAGGGATGACTACGTCGAAAATTTTATCCTTCATCCCCATTGATTCAATCCGTTGTTCCAGGTTATAGCGGACTTTATTTTCATAACCGGAGTAGCAGTGGATGACATACCACGCCCGGTTGTCATCTGTCTCTGGTTCGGCTGTTTCTTCTTCGGGCTCCTTGGATACATCGTTGGATGATGGCATGATCTCTTCAGGTGCAGATGTATCCTCATCTACGACAGATGAGCCCGCTTCATCAACGGTTTCGTCCTGACCCAAATCTTCTTTATTATTCTTTAGTTCTTCTTCGTTTGCCATCATTTTCCCGTTTCTGTAAAAAACAAAACTTATTTATTATATTTATGACAGGATAAACGCGATCAGCCTTGTAAATACAAAATCGAGCAGGCCTAAAATCGCACTCATGGCAAGCATGACAAGAGCGACTATTTTCGTTAGCCGCCAGGCTTCCTGGGGTGTCGGCCAGGATACCTTGCGCAGTTCGCCCATTGTCTCCCGCCACCAGCGGGTGATTGCATTGGTTTTTCCTGTGCTTTTCTTTGTTTTCGCAGGCATTTCTTTTTCTCCTGTATTGTGTCTAAAACGACGCCTATTTTCCGGCGTCGCGTTTTCAAGCAGGCCAGGAAGGACTCGAACCCTCAACCTCCTGTTTTGGAGACAGGCGCTCTGCCAAGTTGAGCTACTGGCCTAAATATTTGTGCGGATGTGGATTCACCTCAGCACCCGCACAATGTCTCCAAACCTATTTCGTTTCCCGATGCAGGGTGTGTTTCCTGCAGCGAGAACAGAATTTCATCAACTCGATCCTGTTAGGATCGTTTCTTCTATTCTTTTCTGTTGTATAGTTCCGTTCCTTACATTCCTCACAGGCTAACGTAATGACCGGTCGTACACCTTTTTTTGATGCCATTATTATTTATCCGTTCCAGTATTGGTAAGAAATTCCTATTCCAAAATCTCGGTAATTCTGCCGGCGCCGACCGTCAGGCCGCCCTCACGGATAGCGAAGTCGGAACCCTGCTCCAGGGCCACCGGGATAATCAGTTCCACGGTCATGTTGACGTTGTCGCCGGGCATAACCATTTCCACATTCTCCGGCAGGGCAATGTCGCCGGTCACATCCATAGTGCGGATGTAGAACTGCGGCCGGTAGCCGGTGAAGAAGGGTTTGTGCCGCCCGCCCTCTTCGCGCTTGAGCACGTACACCTCGGCATTGAACTTGGTGTGGGGGGTAATGCTGCCAGGTTTGGCAATCACCATCCCGCGCTCCACATCCGTGCGCTCCACGCCGCGCAGCAGCAGGCCGGCATTGTCGCCCGCCATGCCTTCATTGAGCGTCTTGTGGAACATCTCCACGCCCGTCACCACCGTGCTCATGCTCTTCTCACGCAGGCCGACGATTTCCACCGGGTCACCCACCTTGACTATGCCGCGCTCGATACGCCCGGTCACCACCGTGCCGCGCCCCTTGATGGAAAAGACATCTTCCACCGGCATCATGAAGGGTTTGTCCACATCCCGTTCCGGCTCGGGGAAGTAGGTGTCAATTGCATCCAGGAGCTGTTTGATTGGCTCATATTCCGGCGCGTCGGGGTCGGTGGCATCGCTTTCCAGCGCCTTGAGCGCGCTGCCGCGGATGATGGGAATTTCGTCTCCGGGGAACTTGTAGCTGGTCAGCATTTCGCGCAGTTCCAGCTCCACCAGCTCCAAAAGCTCGGGGTCGTCCATCATGTCCACTTTGTTGAGGAAGACCACAATATTGGGCACTTCCACCTGGCGCGCCAGCAGCACGTGCTCGCGCGTCTGCGGCATGGGACCGTCCGGGGCCGCCACCACCAGGATGGCACCGTCCACCTGGGCCGCGCCCGTGATCATGTTCTTGATGTAATCGCGGTGGCCGGGCATGTCCACATGCGCGTAGTGGCGGTTCTCGGTCTCGTATTCCACGTGCGCAATGTTGATGGTAATGCCGCGCGCCTTCTCTTCCGGCGCATTATCAATCGTGTCAAACGCGCGGAAATCCGCCTGCCCTAAAAGGTTGCAGTACTTGGTGATGGCCGCGGTCAGGGTGGTCTTGCCGTGGTCAATGTGTCCCATCGTGCCCACATTCATGTGGGGCTTCGTTCGTTCAAATACTTCCTTTGCCATTTCTTGTTCTCCTTAAAATTGCTTGTCTAATTATAAATATTTATTCTTTACTTCTTCAGAAACAGGGGAATAATGGGAAAATTCCATCGTAAAAACTCCCCTGCCCTGTGTTGCAGACCTTAAGTCGGTAGCAAAACCGAACATCTCTGAGAGCGGAACGTCCGCATTAACCGCCTGAACTCCACCAGGCTTGGGTTCCATTCCGTTAATTTCTGCATGCCTGGAGTTCAACTGCGCCAGCACATCACCCAGATAACTGTCCGGGGAAAGCACTTCTACATTCATGATTGGTTCAAGCAATACCGGTTGCCCTCTTTCAATACCCTCGCGGAATGCAAAGGTTGAAGCCATCTTAAATGCGATCTCGCTTGAATCCACTTCATGAAAGGAACCATCATAAAATGTAACTTTCACATCTGTAATTGGATACCCCGCCACTACTCCTGAGTCAGCCGCCTCACGCACACCCTCCTCGACTGCTTTGAAAAATTCACGCGGAACAGCACCTTTCACAATTTTATTTTCATAAAGGATACCTGTTCCGCGTTTGGCTGGTTCCAGAGAGAAAACAACGTGCCCGTACTGACCCCTGCCACCAGTTTGCTTAATATACCTGTGTTCTACTTTTGGTACAGCTTTGGTAATCGTCTCGCGGAAGGACACCTTTGGCTTGCCGACATTCGCCTGGACATTAAATTCACGCAGCATCCTGTCAACCAGAATCTCCAAATGAAGCTCACCCATTCCAGAGATAAGTGTTTGACCAGTGTTTTCGTCAACGCGCACACGAAAAGTAGGATCCTCTTCGGAAAGTTTGCTTAAGGCCTTATCCAATTTTTCCTGATCTGCCACCGTTTTTGGCTCGATTGCGACATGAATGACCGGCTCCGGGAATTTAATTCTTTCCAAAACGATCTGGTTATTGGAAGAGCAAATTGTATCGCCTGTAGACGCTTCGCGCATTCCCAAAACAGCGCCAATGTCTCCCGCCATAATTTCATTCACGTCCTCTCTATGGTCAGCATAAACTCTTAATAGCCGCCCTACTCTTTCTTTTGAACCATTAGAGACGTTGTATGCCATTGTTCCTTGTGTTAGTTTTCCAGAATAAACACGAACGTAAGCCATTCTGCCTGCGTAAGGATCAGAGACAATCTTGAATACCAATGCGCTTAGCGGTTCATCAATGGATGTTTTCCGAATAATCTCTTTCTGGCTTTTGGGGTCAATTCCTTTTACCGGGGGAATATCCAAAGGCGATGGCAGATAGTCTATGACAGCGTCAAGGAGAGTCTGCACGCCCTTATTTTTTAACGAAGAACCACAGAATACAGGAGAGGCACGGTTTTCCAGAACAGCAGTTCTCAAAGCTGATATTAGTTCTTCCCTGGTGATTTCTTCATTCTCAAGGAATTTGATGATCAAGTTATCATCCAGCTCAGCAATTTTCTCAACCAGCTGTTTTCTTTTTGATTGTGTTTCTTCTAATAAATCCTCTGGTATTTTTTGAATTTTTGGAGCAGAACCCGCATCATCTTCCCAAATAACAGCCTTCATATCAAGTAAATCAATAATTCCTCTAAAATCAGCTTCAGACCCGATTGGAATCTGCATCTGGATCGGGTTTGCGCCTAATTTTTCTCTAATGGTCTTTATTGAGTATGTGTATGATGCCCCTACGCGATCGAGTTTATTTACAAAACAAATTCGTGGAACCTGATAGCGGTTTGCCTGGCGCCAAACGGTTTCACTTTGGGGCTCAACTCCCTGAACTCCATCAAAAACAACAATTCCTCCATCCAAAACACGCAGCGAGCGCTGCACTTCAGCGGTGAAGTCAATATGGCCCGGTGTATCAATAATATTAATCTGGTGGCCTTTCCAAGATGTCGTTACAGCAGCTGAAACAATGGTTATCCCCCGTTCTCTTTCCTGGTCCATCCAGTCAGTTACTGTTGTTCCTTCATCCACCGAACCAAGCCGGTATGTCTTTCCTGTATAGAAAAGAATGCGCTCAGTAGTAGTGGTCTTTCCAGCATCGATATGGGCGATTATCCCGATATTTCGCAATCTTTCAAGTGGAAATTCACGCGCCATATTCGTACCTATATGCTCAAGAATTGTTAAAGTGAATTAGAAACGGAAATGGGAAAAAGCGCGGTTCGCTTCTGCCATTTTGTGTGTTTCTTCTTTCTTCCTGATTGCCGCCCCCTGATTTTCTGATGCTTCCATCAATTCTGCAGCTAATTTATCCGAAAATGACTTGCCGCCCCTGCTTCTTGCAGAATTTAATATCCACCTGATTGCGAGTGTTAGCTTCCTGCGCTGATCCACTTCCATGGGCACCTGGTATGTTGCACCGCCTACTCTGCGCGGGCGAACTTCCATGACAGGACCTACATTCTTCAACGCCGTCTCCAATACTTCAATTGGATCTTTCTTGGTCTTGTCTTTGATGATGTCCAGGGCATCATAAACCAGGCTTGTAGCCAGACTCTTCTTCCCTTTTTTCAGTATGTGATTGATTAGAACTTGAACGTTCCGATTGTTATATCGGAGATCGGGTTCAATTACTCTTTTTTCCGGTTTTGTCCTTCGCATCGGTTACTCCAGTAATTACTTCGGTTTCTTTGCGCCATATTTTGACCGGCTTGAGCTCCTGTCGGAAACACCGGTTGAATCAAGCGTACCTCGCACGATGTGATAGCGTACACCGGGAAGATCCTTTACACGTCCACCTCTGACCATAACCACAGAGTGTTCCTGCAGTTGGTGACCCTCGCCGGGAATATATGCCGTAACCTCTATATGGTTGGTGAGCCTGACGCGGGCGATTTTCCTAAGCGCGGAATTCGGCTTCTTGGGCGTCATTGTCCGGACAACCGTGCAAACGCCGCGTTTTTGCGGGGCGCCCTCCAGTTGCCGGATTCGCTTTTGCTTATTCGCATTGTATGTATAGAGCAGAGCTGGCGCTTTACTCTTGGTTTTCTTCTGTTTTCTTCCTTTTCTTACTAATTGATTGATCGTTGGCACTTTTCAAACCTCCAAAGTAGCGTTTTTCCTGTTTAAGACACAAATGCTTAGTATATCACAGCGATTTTTGATGGTCAACTTTATTTAAATAAATTATCAATATTTTTACTCAATCCCAATAGTCCGGTAGCAAGCTGCGGCGGTTTTACACGGGCGTCTTCCTTACCAAAACGAATCGTTTCTCCACTGTCCATTTCCGCTTCAACTGCCAATCCAAGGCTCTGAAGTTCCTTTACTAGGACACGGAATGAAGCTGGCAGACTCGGTTCTTCCAACGGTTCGCTCTTGATAATGGATTCGTAAGATGAAACGCGTCCCTGTACATCATCAGACTTGATAGTCAGCATTTCCTGCAGCGTATAGGCCGCGCCATATGCTTCCAATGCCCACACTTCCATTTCACCAAACCTCTGGCCGCCGAATTGGGCTTTTCCGCCTAGCGGCTGCTGTGTGACTAGGCTGTAAGGGCCTGTGGAGCGTGCGTGCACCTTGTCTTCGACAAGATGGTGTAGTTTTAAAATCGTCATCATCCCGACAGTGACCGGCTGATCGAATGGCTGGCCAGTTTTTCCATCTCTCAGCATTTGTTTTCCAAGGATGGGCATAGGAAGATTTTCCTCCGCGGAAAATTCCTCTGCGTAACTGCGAACATTTTCATCCTTGATTCTGCTGGTGTTCCTGTCATTCATCTCCATCCAGATGCGCAAACAGGCTGTAATGGCTTTCTCATCACGCCCAATAATTTCTTCATTTCTTTGTCCAAGACTGTCAAAAGCGAGAATGCTGTCCGGATCATAGCCTTTTTCTCTTAGCCATTCGGTAAGGTTTGCACGTCGGGCATAAATGTTATCTGTATTGAACCGGTATACGTCATAACCCTTATCCCCGAGCCACCCTTCCAGATAGAGAAGGCGCACTTCATCATCATCCTTGACCATTTCCGGATCATATTCCTGTTCT
>CAYPPV010000012.1:0-8300 GCA_964412705.1 uncultured Pelolinea sp.
GAGGTAATCCCCGCATTGGCATTTTTACTGAATGTCCTATATGCTGCCGCGTCAAATGCAATAGGCGGCAGGATCCAGACAAGCTGGTACCAGAGGCGGAAGGCGCCAATGGTGAGGCCGGGAATGATAAAGGGGATTGCCCAGGGCAGCTGCATGCCCCAGTTGATGAAAGCGTAAATTTCTCCGTCATCCGGCAGACTGTAGCGATACCTGCCGAAGAGCGTGGAGTAGTCAAAAAAACGGTTGCCCTCCGACCAGTAGAGCGGGAAGGGGTATCCGGTAACGAAAACCAGTTTGGAAAAAGCGGTGTAAGCTGCGCCGCCTGCCAGCCAGAATGCGCCTATGATTAGAAATAATTCTCCGTCAGATTTATTTTCCCCGCCTGCAAGCCAGGCGGAAGCCAGGCCGGCGCAGTACAACAGGAAAAAGCTGGTCCAGAAACCGATGTCAATGGTGTCCGGGAGGGGGGCAAACCATTTGAGCAGGCCCGGTATGGAAGGTAGAATGATTGCGGAAATCTTTAATAACCAGCCTGGAAATCCCCGGAGTTTTCTTAATGTGGGTAAAAATTGCCTGCCGGTCAGGGCTGACCGAAGCAGGCAAATGAGAAAGACTGCTGATAGAGTGCAAAAAATAAGAAATGCGATGAAGCGCCTGGAATTCCATATGTTCTGGTCCCCCACATATGCCAGGATGTTCACCTGCAGGAATTCCCGGTATGCCAGGAATCCGAGCAGGAGAAAAAGGGCGAAGAGAACCAGCTGAAGGCGGTTGGTGTGTTTCATGCTTCGCGGCTTAATATATCATACAAAAGAATTGGCATTCTCTCTTTATCAGTCATAGTCCAATGGAATCGCAGCAGTTCCAGGGGATGAAAAAGTGTTAAAATCCCTGTGTTCCAATGCCGACTGAAAAAGTAGTTTCATCACGAAAACAACAATTCCGCTGCAGGCTGTTCCTAACGTTGGGAGCTGGCATGATTGCGGGTGCTCTTGCCTGGTCCGTTATTAGCAGGTTCGTACAGATTTTTTTCCTTTCTAGCTCCCGTCGCTATCTTTGGATTGGTTTGATCGGCTTGATCGCCCTAACCGCCGCTCTTTTGGTCTGGTTTTTATCTGGGAAAAAAGACTGCCGAAAATTCCTTGGATACCTTGCCAGGATGCTGGTTTTCATATTCCTATCTGCCGCAGTTTCAGCTTTTGTAATTCTTTCGGAGGCAATCGCCCTGCCCGATCTCGCGTATGAGCATTTGCTGGAAATTGAAGCGACTGCTCCAGAAAACGGAGAGACAAATGTAATCTTGATTACAGGCATCACCGAGATTATTAAAAAACCGGAGGAAGGCAGCGTGCATGTGGAACTCTCTGAAGTGGAGATTGAGGGGAATGCCCGCATTGATGATTCCGGGGTTCTGGTACTGGAAGGCGGATCCACCCTAAGATACCGCTCTTTTTATTCCGGGTGTATCCAGATACGATTTCTCACCTCACCGGATTCCAGTTACACTCATGTGCGTTTTGATCGTGTAGAGCAGAATTACAATTTGAATGCTCCTGGAATCATGGAAACGGAAGTAAGCCACTGTTCGGGCCTGCCGCTTCTCCTGCTGCCTCCAAAATGGCAGGTCATTGCAGCCGGGATGTACCTGATGGATTGGATCAGCGGGACAGCATTGATCAGCGGACTGGTCATGATCGTTCAGCAGATGTTTTTTTCCCGGTCAGCGGAATCGGAGACGTTTATCCGGGAGGCGTTCCCCTGGATTGCTGGATTCATTGTGGGTATCTCCATCCTCCAGCAGGTTCTGAGGATTGCGGTATTTAATGATGAGAAGGTCACGCTCGCGCCGCCTGCCCTGCCGGTGGTAGTTGAGGGGGATTTCACATTCCAGGCAGTCTATGAGAATTCGCACCACCGGGGTGCGTTTGCCCATGCATTTATTTTTTCCTTTATGGATATCTATCCCGAATTGGAAGCTGTTTATATCGACGGGGATACGCTGGAAAAATATAATTTCTCCACCCAAAAATTCAATTGGTGGTTTGCGTTTTACAATCCCCAGCCGGCTTCCGCGATGGCCAACCGTCCGTCTGATGAGGAATTGGATGAATTGATTGCCGGATACGACTGGCACGAGAAGCACATCACCATTCCGGCGGAAGCGCTGGAATTCACGATGCATTACCGGGATGACCCTGCGGAATCCTTCGCGCTGATTACAAGCCGTGGGAATAATTTTTACATCATTTCGGACACGCTGCTTCCTCAATAAAATTGTAAGAATTCTCAGGATTATTGATAGATTAATTGAATGAAAAATTCAAACCGGAAAGGTACCAAAGTGGGGATATTGTAAGGAGAGAACCGGGCAATTAGTAAGAAACGCAAATCTTTTTCATGCGCGTACCGGATTTTCTTACCTGCCGTAGTGGAAGCAGGGCCGATTAGAATTCTGAGTACAGGAAGGCCTGGTATCCGCTGGCAAGCAGCACCCCCACACTCAATACAAGAAGGCCCAGCAGGAGCACATCCGCGATAATTTGGAACACGGCTGATTTTTCTGTTAGCCGAAGGTAGGCGTTCTTCACAAGGGGCGTGCTCACAGCTGCGCCAACAACCAGAAGGGGGAGAAATGCCAGTATATTGAGCGAGCGCAGAGAGTATGCTTTTTCAGGCCTGTTGAATCCAAAAAGCGCCCGGAAAAAACCGGACCAGCAGCCGGGATCGCTCAGGTTGAAAAATACCCACCCGAAAGCGACCAACACCAGGGAATAAACATGCTGGAAAATCACGGGGATCTTCTTCAGCCAGCGCGATAGAAAACTAGCTTCCAGTATGAGGATGATGCCAGAGTAGAGGCCCCATATGATGAAATTCCAGGCGAATCCGTGCCACAGGCCGGTCAGGAGGAAGATAATGAGGATATTGGACTGCAGGCGGAAATGCCTGGATTTGCGGCGTGCGATCTCCAGGGGCATAAAAATGTAGGTTCGCAGCCAGTTGACCAGGGACATATGCCAGCGCCGCCAGAAATCTGATACACTGCGGCTCATGTATGGGAAATTAAAGTTTTCTGGTAAGGTGAAGCCGAACATGCGTCCGAGTCCGATGGCCATATCCGTGTAGCCGGAAAAATCCAGGTAGAGCTGGAGTGAAAAGGCAGCCAGGCCATACCAGGCAAGACCTGCGGAAAGGTCAGTGGTCTCCAGCCCAAATACTTTCCCCGTCACCCTGGCGAGATAATCGGCAATCAGCACCTTTTTCGCCAGCCCGACAATGAAACGGCGCAGGCCCGCGGAAACTCCGTCAATGTTGATGCGCGTCAGCTGGAGGGATTCGCCCACATCCTGGTAGCGCGTGATTGGCCCCTGCAGTATTTTAGGGAACATGCCCAAAAAATTCGCCATCCGGAAGATATTCCCGTCAGCCTGGATCTCCTGCTGGTAAACATCAATGATATAGGCCACAGCTGAAAATGTATAAAAGGACAGCCCCAACGGGAAAGAATCTACAGAGGGGAGCCCTCCCAGGCCAATCTTTTCAATAAAGCTGATTTCCGTAACCGCATCCAGTTTGAAGAACAGCAACGGGGTGAGATTGATGATTACACTCAGGATGGCTGCTAATTTTGATGCGCGCTTCTTTTCAAAGGATGCCAGTTTGTGTACCAGCAGGCCAGCCAGCCAATTGAAGAGAATCATTCCTATCAACAGCAGGATATGAACCGGTTCTCCCCAAGCGTAAAAGACCATGGATGCGGAGAGGAGGATTAAATTCCGCCACCAGCTGAATGGGAGAACGGCATATAGGAAAAATGCGGCTGGCAGAAAGATAAAAATAAAATGCAGACTGGATAAGACCATTTTTCCCGGCTCCTTAATTAAATAAGGATAATTCCATAAGTATAGCGCATTGGTCTTTTCTCAGAAAAAAAATACAGATTCCCCTATCAGGAATAATTGAGGATATCCACACGGTTCTTTCCGCTGGATTTGGAGCGGTACATGGCCTGGTCCGCGCTGTGAATCATCTCTTCCAGGGAGGGAGGATCTTTCGCAAAGCTAGCTACGCCGATGCTCGCTGTCAAATGCACTAAATTTCCGTTTGCCCGGAAAACGGCCTCTGATATTATCTTGCGCAATCTTTCCCCTGCCGCGAGCGCATCATTGTGATTCGTTTCAGGCATAATGATGGTGAATTCATCCCCTCCGTAGCGGGCAAGGATGTCAATAGCGCGTAAATTTTTCGTGATCAGTGAACCGATATCTTTTAACACCTCATCGCCGGCATTGTGGGAATAGGTATCATTGACGCTCTTGAAATTATCCAGATCAATCATTATCACCGAGATAGGATGGTTCAACCGTTTCGATCGCGCCACCTCATATTCGCCGATCTGCATCAGCGCGCGCCGGTTGAGCAGGCTGGTGACCGGATCGGTTCGGGCCATCACCTGGATTTTTTCGAACAGTATGGCGTTGTCCATGGCAATGGCGGCATGCTGCGCAAACATTTCCAGCAGGTGCCTGTCTTCATCGCTGAATTTCTTTTCTTTATTGAAATGAAAGATGCCTATGGTCCCGAGTAGCCGCCCGCCCACAACCATCGGCGCGACCATCGTTGCTCGCAGTTTGGCACCTTCATATTCTTCCATGCGCTGGGACCATGCTGCGTAGTCCTCAATGATGATTGTTTCTCTACTTACGGCTGCCCTGCCGGCCGCTCCTTCGCCCAATTTTACAACCGTGCCGGCATAATTCTTGTCCAGGTTCAATGAGGTAAATACCTCCAGTTCATTTTCCGCTTCTTTAAAAATGCAGAAGTCTCCCCCATCCGCATTCAGCAGGCGAATGGCGCGCTCCAGGATGGTGTGCAGGAGATGGTCGAGTTCAAGCTCCGATGTGATATCCGCAATGGTCGCCCGCAAAGCGTCCAGTTCCTTGGAATAGCGTTCTGCTCTACTAAGGGCGCGCGCCTTAAGGAGCGCCAGGGTCACCTGTGGTCCGGCCTGTTCGCAGATTTCTATCTCAAGGGGAGTAAAGCGGTGGGGTTGCTCATAAACCAGAATAGCCAAACCCAAAAATCGTTTTTTTGCGGAAAGCGGGATGGCAATAAACGCTTCTCCAAAATAATCGTTTTTAAGGAAAAAATCGGCTTTGGCAGGAGAATTGCCGTCCATGACAAAGGCTTTCTTTTTCGCCTTCTGCAGTAAATATTTCTGGTACTGGCGCAGGCGGTCGTCCATCCTGATTTCCTTGCCGGACCTGAAAATTCGTTCCACTCCATTGACCGCGATGATTACATAGGACTGGCTGCACCCGATTAGTGAGCGCAGTTTTTTGGAAAGGGTTGCCAGGGAGCGTTCGAAGTCTTCTTCGCCGATAGCGAAGTGGATGATCTCATTCAGGCGGTACTGGTATTTCTGGCTCCGGCGGATGTTCCGCTCGCTTCTTTTCCTGTCCAACGCGTTGGCGATGATACTTCCGACCACCTCCATCAGCAGAAGGGTGCGCCCGGACCAGTCTTTTTCCTCTCTGACGGCATCGAAACCCAGGAAACCGACCGTATTACCGCGGATAACTAGGGGGACGGCAGCCATCGACTGGATGGATTGCTGCATAAAAAGTTTCCGTTCGGCGCTGGCAGAATCTGGCATGTCTTTTACTTTTAGGATGACAATGCTCTCCCCGAGATGCATCTTATTGAACCACCAGCGGAAGGGCGCTACCGGCAGGTCTTGCAGTTCGCCCATAACGGATGGGATGCCTTCCCGGCACCATTCATGTGTGTTGTCCAGCAGGGCGGGATTGTTTTCCTTCAACAAGATGATGTAGCTGCGGTCAGCTTCTGCGAACCTGCCGATTTCCTCGATTGCCCGCTGAATACCCTCGTCAATTTGGTCAAAAGGCAAGTTGATGAAACGGGAGGAAATGCCAACCATCAGCTCTTCCATTTCCAGATGGCTCTGCAGATTTAGGCGGGATTCCTTAAATTTAATCAGCGTATTGTTAATTTCGCGGGAAAGTATGGCAAGTTCATCCTCGCCGGGCAGGACAGTCTCTTTTGCGCCGCTTTCATCTTCCCGGTATTTCGCAACCGCATCATTCAGCCTGGTCAGCCGTTTCAGGAAACCCTTTTCCAGTAGAACAAGCGCCAGTACGCTGGTCAGGATGCCAGCGCCGCTGAAAGAAAAAATCAGCTGGCGGGTGCTGGCAATGCCCTGTTGATAAATGGGGCGGCTTACCTCCTGGCGCAGGTAGAAATTGGGATTATTGTTGATATCGTATAAAGAGGAAATATAAACCGCAGAATCAGGATTCGATGTATCATAGGAATAAATTTCCCCATCAATCAATCCTGAAGAAAAACCGCTGGTGATTTCAGATGAATACGGGATGATGCTGACGTTTCCCGGAACGCTGGCAGCCAGGTGGCTGAAAGCTTCCCCCACCAGGTATCTGGTAAAAATAAGCGCTCCCCTGCTTGGCCCCTCTTCCCCGCTGGTTAGGATGGGGCTGGCGGCAAAGATTAACGGAATTCCCTCTGCACTGGTTAGTCCTGTTACTGGTTCCGTATCATTTGAGAATATGAAACGGTCTATATTATTTTCCAGGAATGCGCGAAAATCTTCCGGAATGGCAACCTCTTCAGCTTCACCCAGATCGAATCCCTTCGAGTAAACGGTGCTTCCTTCGTTGTCTAGGATGATCACAGCATTAATCATCAATTCTTCGAAGGTGCCGTCCACCATATTCGATTGGATAAAGGCGGGGTTATGATCTTCCATGAATGCGTAGGTATCGTCCCAGGCGCCCCAGTCGGAAGCCAGGGAAGCCAGACCGTCCAGTTCGTAATCTAGCATGAAATGGATGCGGCGGATGTTTTCCTCGGCAAAGCGCTGCTCAAGATTCAGGTAGCTGTTGAGGAATACTGTATGAGCAATGACTGCAACCGCGATTAAGAAAAAAGCAAACGCGGTGATAATAGTCAATAATGTTTTTTTTCTAAGTGACAAACCGCCCTCCATGGCAGGAAACTCTCGGTGTTTCAGGATATTCTTCTTGATTTTATCAAAAAAAGGTTATTTTTTTCAAGGAAGGTTTTTTTAAATTTGGAAATTATTCAAATAATATTTAAGATATTGGTCTAAATAGATGCTTTGTATCGGCTTTTTTGATGATGCTGTCAGCATAGCAAATATCATGGCTCTACTATAATTTAGCTGTTTATATTAAGATGCCTAGGAAGGAATAAGTATGGAATGCAAGAAAGAAACCAATCTGACAAAATGCAACTGCACCTATGAACCCTGTACCAGGAAAGGGATTTGCTGTGAATGTGTGAGCTATCATCTCAGAAGCAGGGAACTGCCGGCCTGCTTCTTCCCAAAAGATGCAGAACGCACATTCGACCGCTCATTTGAACATTTTGCCCGGCTTGTAGACTCCGGCAGAGTCTAATCTGCGAGCATAATGGCCTGGGCGCAGAATTACAATCCCTTGGGCAGCCAGATTCTTTCTATGCTGGCTGCCCTCGCTCTGGTTATCATATTGGTTCTTTTTTTCAAATTCCAGCCCTATCAATCAGCATTCATTTTATTCTTGTCTGCCCCCATTTCCGCACTGCTTGTGTTCAGGATGCCTTTGATTAAACTTGGAGCAAGCCCTGTCTATGGGACGCTGTATGGTTTTTTTACCAATCGGATGGATCGTGCTTAATGCAATCTTTTTGTTCAATATTTTTACCAAAACAGGTGCGATTGCCGCTTTGCAGATCGGCCTCACCCGAATTACTGCAGATAAATGGCTCCAACTCTGCTGGTCGCGTTTTGCTTGGCTGCCTTCTGGAAAGGGCGGACACCGGGCTTGATTTGATCCAGTTGAGCGGAAGAGCAGGAGCCCTGTTGACGCCCTTCGCCCATATCATCCCAGTCTGGCTCATCCGGACGTATGCAGGCTGGAAGTGGACAAAGGGTATTCTGCCGGTTCTGCTCATCGCCGGAGTTTCGTTCCCATTCCTCAGTTCCTGGTATCAAGGTTTCACGATCCCTGGCTGGACAGGTTTGGTTTCCCTTATACCGGCTTCGTTTGCGGTCAGAGGAAACACGGGTCTGCCGAAAAAGGCGCAGTGAAATCAATGGATAGCTCCGCAGTTTCGCCGGGATCCACACTCTCTGAGAGGGCTTTGGAGGATAGCCCGCCCATCTGGTCCCCGCCCACAAAAACAAGTTTATAGCTGGTATTCCAGGTGCAGGGGCCCTTATTTTTTATGCGCTATGTTATGGTGAATGTGTCTCCTGG
>CAYPPV010000012.1:8400-17407 GCA_964412705.1 uncultured Pelolinea sp.
AGGTGCAGGGGCCCTTATTTTTTATGCGCTATGTTATGGTGAATGTGTCTCCTGGGTCAAATTGGGTGCCGTCCGGGATGGTTTCCGTCAAAAAATCAGGGCAGTTGCAGGGCAGGGTGTCTTGGATGGGGTTGGTGCCGGTCCCTTGTCTTCCTCCTCTTTATCCTGGTCTTCCATTTCATGGTCCTGCTCTGTTGGGATTGGTGTTTCCGCTGGCTGTTTCTCAGCCGCAGCGTTAACTGTCATCGCAACAACTGTCTCCAGCGGTATCTCATTGGAACCAAAGGAAATTACACAGGCGAACGTGAAGTCCATAGTAATCATAATCAAGAGGATCATTATTCTTCTTTTATCCATTATTCTTTCTCCTTATAAAAAATCTCTCTTCCTGCAAATACTTTGGCACAAAACAACCAGGCAGGTCAAACCAAATCGTTTATACTAGTGCGGAAATTCTTATGGCCACAATACGCTCAAACAAAAAAATTGCGCCAGATATTTTCCAGCTGGAAATATCCGCTCCCTTGATAGCCGATAAATTCAAAGCAGGACAGTTTGTTGTTGTGCGGCCATTGTCGGAAAGCGAAAGAATTCCGCTGACGATCATGCGGGGAGATCAAGAGAAAGGAACGATTTTCCTGGTTGTGAAAGCAGTTGGCCTCTCAACCAAAGAACTCTGCGGGCTTCCGGAAGGCGCAGAAATATGCGACTTGCTTGGCCCGCTGGGTCAACCCTCAGAGATTGATCAGTTCGGAACGGTTGTGATAGTGGGGGGCGGAGTGGGTTCGGCTGTTGCCTTTGCGGTGGCCGAAGCGTTAAAAGATGCGGGAAACAAGATCATCACCATCAGCGGTGCCCGAAACAAGGAATTTGTAATCCTAGAAAAGGAATTTTCAGAAATTTCAGATGAATTGATCATCACTACGGATGACGGGTCTTATGGAAAGAATGGCTTCGTTACGGATGCATTAAGATCGCTTTATGAGGAAGGAAGAAAGATTAACCGCGTGATTGCGGCCGGGCCTGTGCCCATGATGAAATTGATTGCAGAAATTACAAAGCTGCATCAGACTCCTACGGTTGCCAGCCTGAACCCCGTGATGGTGGACGGGATCGGAATGTGCGGCGGGTGCAGGGTGCTGGTTGGCGGTGAAATCAGGTTTGCGTGTGTGGATGGCCCTGAATTTAACGCCCACCTGGTGAATTTTGACAGCCTGATGCGGAGGAATACCGCTTATCGGGAAATTGAACAGCGCAAAGAGCATGAATGCAAACTGGATGCGGCAATCCGCGAAGAGGAAACGGATGAATAGCCTGCCGCTGAAAGAGCGCATGAAGGTCCCGCGCCATCCCATGCCGGCTCAGGATCCTAAGCAGCGCATTAAGAATTTCCAGGAAGTGAATCTTGGATTTGATGAAGAGACCGCATGCATGGAAGCCTCCCGCTGTCTGGAATGTAAGGATGCGCCCTGCATGGAAGGATGCCCCGTGCATGTTCATATCCCGGATTTCCTTTCCAAAATCTGTTCTGGGGAATATTTGGAAGCAGCCAATATCATTCTGTCTGACAATCGGCTTCCGGCAATATGCGGTCGGGTATGCCCCCAGGAAAGTATGTGCGAATCCCGCTGTGTGCTTGGCAGGAAGGGACAACCAGTTGCCATCGGTGCGCTGGAAAGGTTCGCGGCAGATAAAACCATGAAGGTCAGGGCAAAAGCCCCTGTTGACAGGCCATCCACGCACAGCGGAAAAAGCGTCGCCGTGGTTGGATCCGGTCCGGCATCCCTGGCGTGCGCTGGAGATCTGATTCGCGCGGGCCATCAAGTAACAATTTATGAAGCCCTGCACGCATACGGCGGGGTGCTGATGTACGGCATCCCGGAGTTTCGCCTGCCCAAGGACATCGTCTGTTTTGAGGTCGATGCGCTAAAGAAATTTGGGGTGAAATTTGAAAAGAATGTGGTGGTCGGGAAAACGATCATGCTAAATGAATTAATTTCCGAAATGGGGTATGACGCGGTTTTCATTGGAGCAGGCGCCGGACTGCCGTATTTCCTGGGAGTGCCGGGTGAGGAGTTGATCGGCATTTATTCTGCCAATGAACTGCTCACCAGAGTCAACTTGATGAAGGCATTTGAAAAAAATTCACATACGCCCATTTTGGACTTTACCAGAAAAATGGTGGCTGTATTTGGAGGGGGGAACACAGCGCTGGATTCAGCCAGGACAGCTCTCCGGCTTGGAGCCGAAAAAGTTATCATCATTTACCGCCGTACGGAACTGGAAATGCCTGCCCGCCGGGAGGAGATTGTTCATGCGCAGGAAGAAGGAATCGAATTCATCTTTCTTGCCGCGCCGCTGAAATTCCTGGATGAGGGTGACGGGTGGCTGAAAGGCATCCGTCTCCAGCGGATGGAGCTGGGCGAGGAAGACGAAAGCGGCCGGCGTAGGCCGCTCCCCATTCAGGGATCCGAATTTATAATTGAAGCAGATTTGGCTGTGATCGCCATCGGCAACGGCCCCAATCCGCTGATGAAAAATACCAGGGACCTGGAATTTACCAGCCGGGGGACTTTAAAGGTGGATCAGGAAACATTGGAAACAAGCATACCTGGTGTATTTGCAGGCGGAGATATCGTCACAGGTGGTGCTACCGTAATCTCTGCTATGGGCGCAGGCCGGCAGGCGGCAAAATCAATTAATAAATATCTGGAAAAGCGGAAATAAATATTTTATTTCTCTGGCATCTCCAGCATCTTCCCGTGATAGATGGCCTGGCGGACGCGAATGAATTCATTTGTTAATTTAACATAGACCTCTTCACTTGGCCGATCACTGAAATAAGCTGATCTAAGATACGCTTGATTGACAATCTCCCATGAAATCGCTGCAATCATGGCGCTGTCATCCAATCCGTTTGGCAAATCTGACATTTCTTTATTCCTCCTGTTTTGCATATTTCTTTTATTTTAGCATTTGCATGAAGGCTGATTGAAAGCCGAATTGTTCTATAATCAAGTCATCTTCCATAAAGAACAGGAGCATGAGATGACATTAAATGTGGGAGTTCTGACGGCTGGCGGGGATACACCAGGATTAAATGCCGCATTACGGGGATTGGGAAAATCAGCATCTTATGTTTATGATCTCCAGTTAATTGGCTTTTATGACGGCTTTCGCGGACTGCTTCATAACCGCCATGTGGTTCTGGATGAATCCACCCTATCAGGTATCCTCACTATCGGGGGGACAATCCTAGGCACAAGCCGGGATAAGCCGCACAAGATGGAAATCGGCGGGAAAGTCCATGATATGCGGGATGCCATGGTGGAGACATACGAAAAACATCATCTGGATGTGCTGGTCTGCATGGGGGGCGGGGGGACGCAAAAAAATGCCTATATGCTGATGGAAAAAGGCTTGAACATCGTCACGCTCCCCAAGACCATTGATAATGACATCGCCAATACGGATGTGACGCTGGGTTTCGATACGGCATTGGGAATTGCCACAGAAGCGATTGACCGGCTTCACAGCACAGCGCACAGCCACCACCGGATTATCATCGTTGAAATAATGGGGCACAACGCGGGCTGGCTGGCCCTTGGGGCAGGAATTTCTGGCGGAGCGGATGTCATACTGATTCCGGAAATCCCCTATGAAACGGAAAAGATTGCTGAAGCCATTTTAGAACGCAGCCGGAGCGGCAAGCATTTTAGCATAGTGGCAGTTTCGGAAGGTTCCATGTCTTGGGAAGATAGAAAAAAAGAAGCGGAATTAATTGATCAGAAAAAAAGTGCCAGTAATAAAAAAGAAAAGGAAGAAGCGAAAAGCAAACTGGAAAAATTTTATGCTGAGCAAACTGGGGGCAGCATCAAGCTTTCCAGGGACCTTGAAAAATTAACCGGGCTTGAGTCCCGAATTACAATCCTTGGATATGTCCAGCGCGGAGGCACTCCCTCTGCCCGTGACCGCCTGCTTGGTTCTGAACTGGGCGGTGCAGCAGCAGCCCTTATCGCGGATGGAGCCAGCGGCATCATGGTTTCAGTCAAGCAGCAGTCCATTAAACCCGTTCCATTGAAAAGTGTTGTGAACAAACGCCGTACTGTCCCGAAGGACCACATCTGGATCGATACCGCCCGCCGGGTAGGTACCTGTCTGGGAGATTAGGATAATTTCGCTTTCCGGCAGCCTCTTGTCAGATAAGCGTAATCTGCTGAAAAATAAATTTTCTATTTAAGAATTATTTTTGAATCTCCCATGCTTGAATCTCTAGCTTTCCCAAGGATAGCGGAGACCGATCTGGGAGCGAATCTCATCCGCCATGCGCATGATGTCCAGGCTGTTCTGGTGTGTCAGTAAGGGGCTTTCAATCTTCCCTTCCCGGACGCATTTCTGCGCTTCGATAATTTCATATTCGAATCCGGTCTCATCTTCCAGCCGCTTGATTTCTTCCTCTCTTTCTCCCTTTAAAAGTGTAGCTTTCGGAGGATGGACCATGCTCGGATGGAGAATGATGGTGCCGTCCGATCCATATACTTCCACCCTGGAAAGCGGTTTTGTCAGAAAGGTGCAAGTAAACTGTGCGAACTTGCCGTTACCGTAATTAAGGACAACGCTTGTGCTCTCGTCAACCCCTGTTTTCCCAATATACCCTTCTGCCGAAACGGATTGGGGATAATCCGGGAAGAAGAACTGGCTAATTCCCAGGGTGTAGACCCCCAGGTCCAGAATTGTCCCGCCGGCGAGATTAAGGTTTAAGAGCCTGTCCTGGGGATCCCGCTTCGCTTTGAAACCGAGCGTGGATAATACCAATTGAACCTGGCCGATTTTCCCCTTTTCGATCCATTGCTTGACATCCTGCAAAATGGGCATATATCTGGTCCACATGGCTTCCATTAATAAAAGGTTGTTGTTTTTTGCTGTTTTGATTAATTGCTCCGCTTCCCGGGAGTTGGTTGTGAATGCTTTTTCGACCAGCGCTGGCTTGCCATTTTCTAAACACAAAAGTGCATTTTCATAATGGAAGCGGTGAGGGGTCGCAATATAAATGGCATCAACTTCGGCATCCTTGACCAGCTCCTGGTATGACTGATAGGCTGTTTCAGCATGCATGTCCCTTTTTAATTTTTCCAGATGCTCGCTGCTGCGGCTTGCAATCGCGTGGATTTTTCCATCCGGGATTTTCTGTACGGTATCGGCAAACTTTTGTGCTATTCTACCTGGTCCGATAATTCCCCATTTAAATTTTTCTGGCATCCGCTTATCTCCGTTTCATTTTTATTGATATCTTGAATAAATCATACTGGTGATTCTTATTCTATTAGAGATTTCTTTAAAACCTGTTAGGTTCTTAAATTGCGCATAGACGTAGTCTGGTTTCTAATGTATTTATGCGATTGAACTTGGTAAAACCTGAGATGTTGTGATCAAATGTGACAATTTCTATATCCAGTACTGCATTCCGGGATAATTTATCTATAAACAGTTTTTTTCTAACTCAACCATGAGAAAAAATCACTCGCTATTTTTTCCCTTTTCCTCCTTTACCTCTTCGAGTGTCCTGCCGCTGAGAACGGACTGCGGCTCAGTACTGGTCGGGTTGCGCCTCGCATCCGCTTTTTCATCATTCATTTTGATCAAGAGCCATCGCGCATCATCTGCGCTGCCAGTCCGGATGAGCGCGTATCCGCCGCTTATCTTCTGCCCTTCCAGCCAGATTTCGAGCTTGCCGTCCTCATAGGCATCTGCCATACCGAGGCCTTCTCCTTTTTCCTCACGCATATTCCGGTATGGTCCCGTATCCCAGACAATAACCGGTCCGGCGCCGTACTCATCTTCCGGGATGACCCCTTCGAAATCCGCATATTCCAGGGGATGGTCCTCAGTAGGGAGCGCAAGCCGTTTAATTCCAGGATCAGTGGAAGGTCCCTTTGGAACAGCCCAGGATTTTAGTACCCCATCTATTTCCAGGCGGAAATCATAATGGAGGCTGCTGGCATCGTGCTTCTGAATTACGAATATTGGCTTTTCACTGCTTTTTATTTCCCCGCCCTTTGGCTCTGATGTTTTTTCAAAATTCCGCTTGCTGTAATATTCTTTTAATCTCTCTTGTTGATTCACTTCTACTCAGCTTTCTCTATTTGTCAATGAAGAACCTTGTTTTTTTAATTATCCTATAGATGCTTTCCCTTTGCGCCTATAAATAATTCATTCAAACAAGATAAATCCGGGCGGAATTTTTTGGGAAAAGAAAACCGTGTTAAGTGCCATTGTTAAAAATTTTTTTCTGAATTGACCAGACCACCAAAAATCTTTGATAATTTGTAGTGTGGGAGAATAAGAATTCAGCCATATTGAGGAAAATCAAGAGAATAAAAAGGGTTACTTTTCAATTTTTTCCAGCAGTAATTCGGAAATAATTAATTCTGTTTCTTCTCCCTCAACAAGAACAAAATGCAGGGGGGTGTTATTTTTTCCAACAACATAAACAGTCTCGCCGTTTGGAAAGTAAATATCCGGATCACTGGTGCGTATCAGGACTTTCAAATTTGGTTTACCGATGACACGGAACACCAGGCGGCTGAAATTTTGTTCTCCAAAGAAGCTGTCACCAGGACGGTCGTAATAGCCCTCGGATGCTTCGAAAAATCTGGGGTAGATTCCGTATCCTCTAACGGCTTTCGTCTCCGGATCCATACAGAAAGGCATGAAATCGCCAATAATGTCTGGATAAGGGCTGTTTTGAATGCTGGCGGCAACGCTATCGCAGATTTCTTCTCTGGTTGGTTCTGGCACCGTATCGGGAAGGAGCGTTTCTCTCAGTGGTATGAATGCTCCAATAAAGAGGAAAATAATACTAAAAATTGGATAATGGATCTTTAAAAAATGGAAAATCTTGTTTTCTGCTTGTTCCTTAAAAAGAAACTCATATCCGTTGATCTGCCAAAGAGAGGTGAGGTTGCCTGATAGTAAATGTATGATCTCGACCAGGCCTAAAGCAAAAAAGCTGAACAGCATCCAGTCAACCGGCTGGATAAATCTCCACCCGGACAATCGGAATATTGCGGAACTCAGGCTGTAAGTAATGTGCAGGCCAAGAAAAATGATAATTATTTTTGGATTCTTCTTGAGTGTTGAAGAAAAACCGAAAGAAAATAATGCAGCGCTGATTAAAAACACTAACAGGTTTATCAGATTGGGTTTTGAATAAAATTCTGCCCAGAATGGTTCCCTTATCATCAGCATGTCGATCAAAGAAATCTCGTTGCCCAGGCGTATTGGCAGGGTGAGAAATGCTGATGCCTCATTGCGCATGAAATTATCCATCACCAGGTTCAGGATAGAGGCAAAATTGGTTGTAAATGCTTCTTTTATCACGGAAATATTTCGATCGATCAGCTCTTCCGGGGTATCTGCATCCGGGATGTCTATTGCTGCATTCGAATCTGTGGTGTAAAAGCGGTAGAGCCCCCCGCTGGAAGCTGGATTGTCGACCCAGAAAACGCCGGTTATGGAGTGGTTGCGAATCAGGATAGGGGTCAGAACCAAACCACAGCCGAGCAGAATGACAAGGAGTGAAATTAGGATCTTCCGTAAAGATTTGAAATATCTGATTCCGGCGGCCAAAAATAGAAATGGAATAAGAGCCATGGTCTGCAGTCTTGTGAGGATCAGTATGCCCGTAATGCCGCCGGACAGGAAAGGATGATGGGAAATTTTATCTCGGGGAGATTTAAACCATCGTACCAATACTAAAGCCAGCAGACTCAATAAGAGAGCGGCCATATCCTCAGAAAGAAGCAGTTTAGTGTTGGATACATTGGCCATGGTGCCGGCCTGTATGGAGTTCAATTCGCGGAAAATAACAAAGAGCGCCATGGCAATGCCGCCAAGGCGGCTGTGCAGTTCTTTTCCAATGAGATATAGGACCCCGGGAAAAAGCGCGATCACAAGCGTTTGCAGCAATACGATACGGTTGTAATCAAGACCGGCAACGGCATGAAGGATCGTTAGAAACGAGACATAAAATGGCTTGGAAATGACAAAATTGTCAACTGTTCCGTGGAGGAGAAATAAGGAGTTATAGTCATATTGCTCGGCATCAGAAAATGGATACTTCTCAAAATTGGGAGGTCTTTCCCTTGCCTGGGGCGCAAAATAATTATGATCGGGAAGCGGCTGGCTCATCCAGAGAGCTGCAGCAAGTACCCATATGGAAAGGAAAACGATCAGGTCCCAATTTATTTTTTCGTGGAAATATTCTTTTCCACGCGCCAATTTCCATGATAGATAAGTGGACATAATCAACAGCAGTGTCCCCGCAATATATAGAACCTGACCCTCTAGGAGTGGCACATTCAATGACACAATTACGATCCGATTGAAAGCATAGCCCCAGTCTGTCAGCGAGATTACCAGCGCGCAGAGTAGTATGATGGAAAAAATCCCTAAAAATAAACCCCAATTGATTCTCGGTTTTTGAATATTTTTCTCTTTTCTATTTTGTAGCGAATCAAATAAAAATATTTGAAATTCAACAGCGATGAGAAGATAATTCACAAAAAGGGGTAGAAGCCGTAAATAGAAGCCGACATCCCCATATATTTTCAGGAAATGGTAGATAAAAATGACGCTCCATAAAGCAAAACCGCCAATACCGCTGATTAATATCAATCCGGAAAAAAGCCAATTTTTTTTCTTGCTGAAAATCTCCCATCTGGATCCCCCCCGTTTTATTATTGAACGTATGATGAAGATAATGAGGATGGGAAAATTCAGTGGGATCAGCAGAAAGAGCCGGCGGAAAGAATAACCAAGGAACTGGGCATTCTGCTCCTCTGCGGGAAGGAGAAGAAGCCAGATGGAGGCAAGAATGCATTGGATGGGGATCATCCAATAATAAGGTCTCAATGTTTTTTTAATACTTTTATTTTCAAAACTGGAATTCATATTTTTATCTTAGCACTTGGATTCAAGTATCAAGTGCAACCGTGATTATTTAAGA
>CAYPPV010000013.1:0-17246 GCA_964412705.1 uncultured Pelolinea sp.
TGCGATAACCCATGCTAGGCGTATTCCCGGTGCCAGCGTCTTGGAAAATGTGCTTAAGTAGATGACATTTCCCGAATAACAGTCCACCTGGGGACGTGTTTGGCTGTCAAGGACTTCAAGAGCTGGAAGATGTTCCCCCTCATATCTTAGCTGCCCGTAAGGGTCATCCTCGATGACCGGTACGCCGTATCGTTCTGCAAGTTCAATTAACTGGAGTCTGCGGTGATAGGAAAGAGTTGCGCCGGTAGGATTCTGGAAATTGGGGAGCGCATAAATAAATTTAGGGCCTGCACGAAGCCTCGCTTCCAGTTTTTCAGTAACCATACCTTCTTCATCAATCGGGACTGTTATAAATTCTGCGCCATAGGCTTTCCATGCTTGAATCGCACCTACATATGTGGGAGACTCAACCAGAATATGGTCGCCGGGATTGATGAAAATTTTTCCGATTAAATCGAGCGCCTGCTGGGAACCGGAGGTGGGAAGAATGTTCTCCGCTGTAACATTGATGCCGTATCTGGCCGCATGTCGGGCGATCAATTCCCGCAGGGGTAGATACCCGTCCGTTGACCCGTACTGAAGGCTTGCCGGTCCGTTTTCATTAAGTACCTTTACGCAGGCCTCGGTAAATTCTTTAATCGGAAATACTTCAGGTGCGGGCATGCCACCGGCAAATGAAATAACCTCAGGTTTTTCCGCGAATTTAAGCAGTTCGCGAATTGCGGAACTTTCCATTCTCTGGGTACGCTGTGCAAAACGGCTGTCCCATAATGTTTGCATGAATATAGCCTCCTAGTTTAGAATATGGCAAATCTTTTCAGTATGTTCGCTTTGCGGGGCATCGAAATTTTGTCCCCCGCAGTAACTTTCTGCAAATTGATCGGTTCTAATTTATCCGCCTGCTGATAAATATAAATCTCAGATCCTTCTTTTGAATATTTTTCCTGGATATAAGCTTGACCGGTCAGAGATCCAAACCGATCGATCGCACAGCTGGTGACTGTACCTATAACCTTCCCTTTTTCATTGATTACTGGATCTCCGAGATATGCGAGCCGGACATTCTTTCCATCAAATCTGAATCGTGTAACAATAAATTTCCTATCTTTTTCTTTTTGGATATATGCGTCTCTTCCGATAAACCATGGTTTATATTTTTTGACAAATGAATCAAAACCAGCATCCCCGACACCCAAATTTAATTCTCCTCCCATTTCATGCCCGTAAAGGGGAAGACCGGCTTCAGTTCGCAGGGAATCTCTTGCCCCAAGCCCGCAAGGCTTAATGCCAAAAGATGCACCTTTCTCGATTAAACTGTTCCATAAATCAACTGCTGATTCTGGATGCACAAACAATTCGAATCCCCGTTTTTCTCCTGTATAACCCGTCCTTGAAATGATTATGTCATTTCCGCCCCATTCTGCATGGCACAACTCCGTTTTCTTCAATTGAAGTATCTTTTCTTTATCATCAGCATCCCACCTGATGGAAAGCAGGACATCAAGTGATTTTGGCCCCTGCAATGCAATATCAACTCTCATATCCTTTTCGGAAGAGGGCGCTTTTAAATTTTTCAGGATGCATTTTGTACCAAAAACTCTGAAACAAGGATATAGATTATCTACCCTGACTTCCGCATTCCTGACTGCATTCAGCCATTCCCAATCCTTTGTCTCGTTAGCCGCATTAACTACCAGCATATATTTTTCATCAGCATGCCTGTAGACAATCAGGTCATCAATTACATTGGCATCCGGATCAAGGAAATGCGTATAGCAAGATTCGCCCTGGTTTAACTTGCTGATGTCATTGGCACAAACGGATTCAAGGAACGAGAGCGCAAACGGACCCTCTGCCTGGAATATTCCCATGTGGGTTACGTCAAATAACCCCGCAGCATTTCTTGTCGCCAGGTGCTCCTCCAGCACCGATGAATACCAAACCGGCATTTCCCAGCCTGCAAACGGGATCATTTTGGCACCGTGTTTAAAATGCCATTCATTGAGGACCGTTTTCTTGATTGCTGTTTCTTTTTGGAAAAATTCAAATTTTGGCAATGCGTCCGGGTTTTCATTTGTGTCGGGTTGAAGGCCGATATAAAATGGCAAGTTTGCGTCGCTTACATCTTCGCCCTTTGAAGAGTCAATTTTTTCTTTGGATTCTTTGACAATGAAAGGTCCCGGTATACGCCTTGCTAAGTCATCATCAAATTGGATGAATCCATCAGATAACCCACGCAGCCATTCTGCTGCCATTCCGGCTGACTCGCCAGGAAAAGCAATCAGGAATTCATTTTGATTTTGTTTCTGCACATAACATGAAATATCATTTCCGTTGACGAACAGATGGGTTTTATATAGATTCCTGGATTCCATCATTCCGACATCTATGGGAAGAATGTAGTTCATGATCAAAGCGACATTCCTGCCAGAGCAGGTGAATGCGATCAGCTCTTTTTTATTTCTATCGTCGAAGTCGTCAATATAATGGAAAAAGGGATAGCCGGATTTGTTGTATTCGGTTGAAACTTTGGCTCTATCGGCTATTTCACGCGTGCGGACTTTGCAATTTTCAAGCGCATCGAAATCGACCTTGGCCCTGGAATATTTGTTTTTTCCGCTCGATATTGAATATGGCTGAATTTGTTTGAGGATATCTGCCATATTATTTGCGATATCAACCATATCCTCTTCTGTTAATCCTCTTTGGGTCAGCCATGGCGTTCCTAACCTGACGCCGCTTGCCTGGAATGCAGATTTATCTCCAGGTATGGTGTTAGCGTTGGTTACCATGCCAGCCAGATCAAGAATTCTGGCTGCCATATCTCCGGACAATGGAGTGCCGTCTTTACCGACAATGGATTTGCAGTCAATATTGGTTAAATGCGTATTGGTACCACCGTAAGGAATACGCATACCACGTTTTTCCAGCTGATTAGAAAGGGCAACACAATTATCAATAATTTGCTTTTGGAATTTTACAAAATCTTGGGTTTTTGCCAACTTAAATGTGGTAGCCATGGCTGATAAAACCTGAATATGTGGTCCGCCCTGCTCGCCGGGAAATACTGCGCGGTCAATTTTTTGCGAGATATTTTCATCAAAGGAAAGAATACATGCCCCTCTGGGGCCACAGAGTGTTTTATGGGTTGTAAAGGTAATAATATCTGCGTACCCGATGGGAGAAGGGACCGCTTTTCCTGCAATTAATCCTGCAATATGGGAAATATCACAGAAAAGGTATGCGCCAACCGCATCCGATATTTCTTTAAACTTCACCCAATCCGGTATCCAGGGATAGGAAGAATAACCCGCGATGATTATTCTTGGTTTGGTTTCTAACGCAATATTGTAGACCTGGTCATAATCAATTTTTTCAGATTCGGGATCTACGCTGTAATGTGATACGTTATACAGCTTTCCGGATCTGTTTACAGAAGATCCATGTGTTAGATGCCCACCGTGAAAAAGGCTCATTCCTAGGAGAGGATCGCCCGGCTCGATGAGCGCCGTATATACTGCATTGTTTGCAGGTGCGCCGGATAGGGGCTGCACATTTACAAAAATCTCCTCGGGGGAAACTTCGTCTGTCGCGAAAAGCTCGGCACATCGTCTCCTGGCTAATTCTTCCAGGATATCGGCAAATTCAACACCCTTGTAATATCTCGGGTCTGAATACCTGCGGTAATCAAGAAGTTGATTTTCAATGTCGAGTATTTCACTCTCGGAAAAACGGCGGGATTCCTTTGGTGGGTATCCTTCGGCGTAAATATTTTGAAGAACAGAACCCAGACTCTCGCGAACCGCATCTGGAGCGCTGCTTTCACTGGGTATGAAGATAAGTTTTCGGTTTTGTCTTTCCTTCTCCAATTCAATGATTTGATTGACCTTGGGATCAATGTCCTCAAGTTCACCCCTGATTATAAAATCAGCCATGTGAGTATCTCCGCATTTATTAAAAATTAAAACCACTTGTTACTGGTTTACAAGCGGCCTGCTGGTTAGGATGATTGGCGATTCTAAATATTTATCATTTTCAGAAATAATGCTCACAAACCTGCCAATCATTAACCTAATTGTAGTCAGTGTCAATAATGAGGTCAAGTATAAAAGCCATAAGAATTTGGGAAGAATGATTCTGTTTTTAAATAATCATGCCATTGTGAATCTTGAATCAAAGCATTAATAAACGGGGTAAATATTCGGATTATTTAATTTGGACTGGATGAGATAAATCGGGTATATACAGGAGAAGATTGATTTATTGACTATAATCGTAATTCATTGTCTTAATGACAAGAAACATTTTTTATAATTCGAATGCCGATGATTGAAAATAAAGAAGACATGGAACAGGTGTTGGATGATGCAATTAGTGGGGATGAGGAGGCATTTGGAATTCTCTATCGGGAAAATGTCAAAAAAATATATAACTATATTTATTACCGCACAGGAAACAATCACGATGCCGAGGATATCACATCAAGGGTTTTTCAGCGCGCATTGAAGCACATTACCCGCTATAAAAAAACAAACGTTCCATTTTCGGCCTGGCTCTACCGGATAGCTCACAATCTGGTGGCCAATTTTCACCGTGACGGGAAGAGAAAGAAAGAAGTTCCTCTAGAAGACCACGCATATCTTCAGGTCAAGTTTGAAATGCCTGAAAAACAAATTGAAGACCAGCAGGAAGTTGAGAAATTGCTGGACGCCATCCATCTGCTATCGAATGACAGGCAGATGGTGTTAATTTTAAAATATGTGGAAGATCTGCCAAATAAGGATATTGGCATCATAATGGGAAGAAGTGAGGGCGCAATAAAGAGCCTCTATCACAGGACATTAATTGAACTGAGAGAAATCATGAATGAATCTGAGTAAATGTGGGAAACGCTATGGAAATTCGAAAAGAAACAAATACAAATATCATCGAGAAGCAGCTTGAAGAATATCTTCGGCCACGCTCTCCGGGGGCAAACTTTGTGCAGGAGCTAAAGACAAAATTATTTTTTGAGCCGGATATCACAGTTGAATATCCAAATTATTTATATTTGATTCTCTTTATTTGTTTGAGTTTATTATCGGGAGTCATTTTTTATTTGGGAATTCGTAGTTTTTTTGACTTTTTCAGGAATGAATCTTGAATTATGGGCGAGGATGTGATTCAAGAACAAAAAATTGTATTTATGGGGTCGGATGAATTTTCTGTCCCGATACTAGAGAAATTAATCCGTGAGTATCCCGTGGTAGGCGTAGTCACGCAACCTGATAAACCGGCTGGGCGTGGAAAGAAGTTGACGTATTCTCCAGTAAAGAAGTCGGCATTAGAAAATAATTTGCCATTATCCCAACCCGCAGAATTATCAGACCCTTGCTTCATGGATTTACTGAAATCTTGGAATCCCCAGGCAATAATCGTTGCAGCTTACGGGAAAATACTTCCTTTGGGCATCCTCTCTTTTCCTGAGTATGGCTGCATTAACGTGCATGCCTCACTGCTCCCGCGTTGGAGGGGTGCTTCCCCTATACGTATGGCAATTTTGAATGGCGATGAGAAAACAGGCGTGACGATCATACTAATGGATGAAGGTGTCGATACCGGTGATGTGCTCTCGAAAAAGAGTGTGAAAATAAAAAATACTGATACTTATGGATCCCTGATGGAAAAGTTATCCGAAGAGGGCGGCAATCTACTTATTGAGACGCTTCCACAGTATTTCAACGGCAAATTGAAACCTCAGCCCCAAATTAATGAAGGTGTTACTTATGCGGGAAAAATAAAAAAGAGCGATGCAGAACTGGATTTCAGCCAACCGGCAGATTATTTGGAGAGGATGATCCGGGCATTTAATCCGGAACCGGTATGTTTCATGAAATGGGAAGGGAATACTTTGAGGGTTTACAAATCAGAGATTTCAAACCATAGTAATTTGCAGCCGGGGAAGAGAGGAAAGATTAATAAATATCCATCGGTGGGAACCTCTGGAAAGGATTTAATTCTGCTGGAAGTGCAGCCAGAGGGGAAGAGAATGATGTCAGGGGAAGCTTTCCTGAATGGCGCCAGGAACTGGATTGAATAGGGTATATTATTTGCAGGTTCACCTCAATTTAAAGAAATAATGTCTTTTAAATATGGCTGCCGGAATAAATTTTGAATAATTATTACAGATGAAGAAAGAAGGTAAGAATGAATTCAAAAAATCCACTTATCCATAAAATATTAGCTCTGGTTTTTTCCATCTTTTTTATACCGGCGCTGATCACATCTTTTTTTTCTATACCCTTGGAACTGATATTTTTCGATAAATTAAGCTACGAACCGATTTTTGAGGAATCGATTGAACCCCGCCAGTATCAGGGAATTACATCCCGACTTTTAATTTCCAGGCTTTACCAATCTTATCCTTCTGGTCAGATTCCTCCTGTTTTATCAGACCAAGAAAGTATTGAAGACGCAGTGATTGATTTTGTTCCGGAGGAATGGTCTTCTGAGTCCATGGAAAATTTTTTCTATTACACGCTTGATTTTCTAAACTTCAGAATTACTGAATCAATATTGAGATTAGATATCCAGCCATTAAAGAGCGGATTGATTGAGAACCGTTTTGCGATTGCCCGTGAATACTTGAGCGGGTTGCCGAACTGTACAGCTGACCAAATATCCCTGCTGGAGAGTGATTTGGAAATTACAGACTTGCCCGAATGCAAACCTGGCGGTAATATGTTTGGAGAGTTTGTGAATGTTCTCGGTTTCCATCTTGAGGATCTTTTTAACAGGCTCCCTTCTGAAGTATCCATAACCTCTATGGTTCTCCCCTACCAGGAAGCCGGTTCTGAATTCCTTTATTATTACAGCATTGCTAGATGGTCTATTCGTCTGCTTCCTCTTTTAACGGTTGCATTTCTCATTGTGATTTCTCTACTACTTCGAAGAAATCGATTACTTATGCTGAAATGGGTTGGATGGTTATCAGCTTCTGTTTCTGGCATGTCCCTAATAGCTCTAATAGTCCTCTTAATCGGTTTCAACCAGTTTATTACCCTGGTTGTAAACCGTTTTTTGGAGGGACTTGTTCCAGGGTTTGATGCAATCCTTCTCTCGCTGCTCCAGGAAGTGGGGACCAGGACGCTTATTTGGGTATCCATTTCTGCCTTTAGTGTTTTTGTTTTTGGAGTGGTTCTTATCTTTATCGCAAGACTTTCTAAACCGAAAAAAGGAAAAATAAAAGAGAAAGAAGAAATACTACCGAGTGAAGGTGAGGAAATTCCTGAAAAGGAATTTAAACCGGAAACGCCAGAAGAGATTGAACGACGAGAAATAGAAGAGGATGAAAATGATTCCTGATATTAATGATTGTCGATTTGACTCTTCCAATCAAATAGAATGTTGAGCGCCTCGATTGGGCTGAGATTATTTGGATCGATCTCTCGAAGTTTACTGATAACGGGATGTTCCGGATCGAATAGTGGAATCTGGGCAGATGAGTGGATTTTTTCTAAATCCGGGCGCCTTGTTTCTTCTTCAAATTGAGAAAGCAATTCTGATGCTCTCTGGATAACCGTTCTGGGAACGCCAGCCATTTGCGCTACGTGAATTCCGTATGACCGGTCTGATTGGCCTTCCACAATTTTATGAAGGAATACTACGTCTTTTCCCTCTTCACTGACTGCTACATTCAAATTTTTCATTTTTGGATAAATGTCTGGCAAGGCAGTCAGTTCATGGTAATGGGTGGCGAAGAGTGTTCGGGATTTCAAGTCGGGATGATTGTAAATATATTCCAGTACAGCCCAGGCGATTGAAAGGCCGTCGTATGTGCTTGTCCCGCGTCCGATCTCATCCAGAATCAAAAGGCTTTTCTCGGTTGCAGCGTGAAGAATATTGGATGTCTCAACCATTTCGACCATGAATGTGGATTGGCCTGCCTGGATTTCATCCTGCGCCCCGATTCTTGTAAAAATTCTGTCCACAAGACCGATTCTGGCTGAGGATGCCGGTACAAAAGAACCGATTTGGGCAAGCAGCACAATCAGTGCTGTTTGGCGCAGATAGGTGCTTTTCCCGCTCATATTTGGACCTGTAATGATGTGGATGATCTGGTCATCATTGAATAGAATATCATTGGGCACAAAACTGATGCCGGATTGGGTTTTTTCAACTACAGGGTGACGCCCGTCCTTAATCTCGATTTCTTTGCTTGTGTTGATTTCTGGTTTGCAATAATTATTCTCGGATGCAATTTGGCCGAAAGAGAGCAAGACATCCAAAACGGAAAGGGAATAGGAAAGACGGAGGATGTTTTTTGAGGATTTGGCAAGGGTACTGCAGATTTGATTGAAAAGCCTGTTTTCCAATTCTCTTATTCTTTCTTCTGCGTTTAGCACTTGTGATTCATATTCTTTTAATTCTGGTGTGATATACCGTTCTGCGTTGACCAGCGATTGTTTTCGGATATATTCCTCAGGGACTTGGTCCACATAGCTCTTGCTGACCTCAATATAATAACCATATATTTTGTTGTAATCTACTTTCAGCGTCTTGATGCCCGTTCTTTTTTTCTCTTTGCTTTCTAAATTCGCAATCCATTCCCTTGAATCGTTTGTCCTCGACAATAAATTATCAAGATCTTCTGAAAAGCCCTCTCGTATGACTCCAATATTCTGGAGAGTTGCAGGTGGATCATCTGCGATAGCGCTTCGTAGAAGGTTAAGTTCTTTCTGGCAGGGATGAAAATACATCTCTTCGAGAATGGATTCACCGGCAATCTTTCCTGCTTTATCCACCAGGTCCGGGATTACTGACAGCGAATTCCGTAATGACACCAGTTCCTTGGGCATGGCATGGAAAGAAATGATTCGGTTGATTATTCGTTCTATATCGGAAATTTTCTTTAAAATATTTTGGATTTCAACTCGGGCTAATCCGCCCCGCATAAATTTCTCTACCAATTCAAGACGTTTATTTATCTCATTTTTATCTATGAGAGGTTGGTTGATCCATTTACGGATTAACCGTTTTCCCATTGGTGTGATTGTCTTGTCAATGACGTCGATTAGCGAACCTTTCTCTGAACTACCTCGTATCGTTTCGGTCAATTCAAGATTTCTTCTGGTTGGATTGTCCAGAACCATATATTCTTTTAGAGAATAAAAGCGGATATTACTGAGCAGCGGTAGCGATGCGGGTTCTTTTTCCTGTATATATTGAATGATCACTCCAGCTGTAATGATCGCCGCATCCTTGTTCATCAACCCTAATCCGTCTGAAGTTGCAGATCCAAACTGTTGATTCAACACCTGTTCACAGCGACCCGCTTCGAATTTCCATTTTGGGTACCTGGACACAAAATATGAATCATTCCAAAAAATTTCAAAATGGTCAGGAATAATGATCTCTGCGGGATTCAGCCTTGAAATTTCGGAAAGCATTTGGTCCCGTACATTTTCACCAGTAATTTCTGTAACCGCAAATTCGCCAGTTGAAAGGTCGGCGTAGGAAAAACCGAATTTCCCGTCGAGTCCAAAAACCGCGGCAAGGTAATTATTCTTGTCACTGGCGATGAGACCCGATTCAACCACAGTGCCTGGAGTGATTACCCGAACCACTTTCCTTGGGAACAATCCGCTTTGAGGTTGTTCCCCTACCTGTTCGCAAATTGCCACGTGATACCCCTTTTTTATCAAACGGGCAATATAGTTATCGGCGGCATGAAATGGTATGCCGGCCATTGGAACCCGCTGGCCTTTCGCAACGTTCCTTGAAGTGAGCACGATGTCCAGTTCTCTGGAAGTGATTTCGGCATCCTTATCAAATGTCTCATAAAAATCCCCCAACCGGAAAAATACGATCTCATCCGGATATTTGTTCTTAATTTCCAAATATTGTTTTCTGACTGGCGTTAATTTCTTTGCTGACATGCCTATTTGTTTGATAGATTAAATCTCAGGTTCTATTTCAGAAGTGATTTGCTCAGTTTTTTCAAGCTCAATATCCTGGAATAAGCCTGGTTGATTTACCCTGACTGAATAATTCTTGATCAGTTCGAGGAGAGCAAGGAAAGTAACAACCAGATTCAATCTGCTCTTGTTGTCTTCAATCAAATTGGAAAATGTCTGTCGGGATTTTTTATTGAGAACAGCGACAATCTCTTGGATTCGGTTGCGGATTGTCAAGGTAGTGATCGTGACAACTTCGCTGAGCGGTGTTATATATTCTTCCTGAAAATAAATATCCAATAGAATATCTACCAGATCTATTACCTTCACATCTGACAGATCCAGCTTTTCTATGATTTTTGGCGGCTTGGTAACCCGGTAATAACTGCGGAGACCTTTCTCCTGCCGTTCTTTCAGCCATTTTGACTGGTCTTTGAAGAATTTATACAGTAAGAGTTGTCGGACAAGCTGGTCGCCGATGTCCTCTTCTTCCTCATCTCCTTTAATTTTATCTGGAGTTGGCAGAAGGATGGAGGATTTAATCAGAACCAGTTTGGAAGCGATAACAAGAAAAGCGGATACTTCTACAGCATTCCTGTGTGAAATATTCCGGATATGGCTGAGGTATTGATCAGTTACTTTTGCCAAGGAAATTTTGGTTATGTCCAGCTCGGCCTGTTCAATGAGCTGGAGAAGAAGGTCAAGCGGCCCTTCATAAACATCAGTAGAGATCTTATAATTAGAGGATGCTTGCCAGAGCGCAGGCAGTGACATGGATGCAATTATAGCAGACACAAAGACTGTTCTTTTTAAGGAAAAATAAATTGGAAAACGATCATTTTAATCCTGGCGATACGGAATCGCCGGAAGAGCTCATGCAGCGCCTGGATATCAAATTCCAGAACAAATTATTACTGGCCAGGGCCTTAACTCATCGGTCCTACCTGAATGAAAACCCTGAAGCCCTGGAAGACAATGAAAGGCTGGAATTCCTTGGCGATGCCGTGCTGGATTTTTTGGTTGGGGATTGGCTCTACAACCGCTTTCCAGAGATGGAGGAAGGAGAGCTGACGCAAATGCGTTCGGCTCTTGTTCAGACCGGACAACTCGCAGCTTTCTGCCGGCAGCTTAATTTACAAAATGCGGTACGACTAGGTAGAGGAGAGTATAAATCGGGTGGAAAACTGAGGAAATCGCTTCTTTGCGATGTTTTTGAAGCTTTTACGGGAGCGCTTTATATGGATAAAGGAATAGAATTTGTCAAGAATTTTTTATTCCCAATGCTGGAAGGCGCGGTTCTGGAAATTATAGAAAACCACAAGAACGAAGACCCAAAATCTAAACTACAGGAATGGGCGCAAGCCAATGGATATCCACCCCCGAAATACAATATAAAAAATGTAAAGGGTCCGGACCACGCAAAAATATTCGAAGTGGAGGTTAAGGTAAACAATAAAATTATGGGCAGTGGGATTGCCAACAGCAAACAAGCCGCAGAAAAAATCGCGGCAAAAATTGCCCTGGATAGATTGTTCAGTAAATAAGATGACAAACAGGCTTAAATCTCTAGAATTGCAAGGTTATAAGACATTTGCTGCTAAAACGGTATTTGAGTTTCCCGCCACCGTAACTGCCATTGTGGGACCGAATGGCGCGGGAAAATCCAATATTGCTGATGCTATCCGCTGGGTGCTTGGAGAACAGGCGTACAGTTTACTGCGTGGCAAGAAAACAGTAGATATGATCTTTTTTGGGTCAGAGGAACGCTCAAGAGCGTCCATGGCTTCTGTATCTATCACACTTGATAATGAGGATGGTTGGCTGCCCATTGATTTCAGTGAGGTGGTAATCACCCGGCGCGCCTACCGCAGCGGCGAAAATGAATACCTGATTAACAACCAGCGCGTTCGGTTGAAGGAAATAAATGAACTGCTTGCGAATTCAGGCCTTGGAGAACGGACATACACCATCATCGGCCAGGGGCTTGTCGATTCCTCCCTGAGCCTGCGCCCGGATGAGCGCAGAGCGTTTTTTGAGGAAGCCGCCGGGATTGGCCTCTATCGGGGTCGCCGTGAAGAATCAGTCCAGAAATTGAACACGACTGTGAGAAATATGGAGCGCGTGACGGACATTCTGGGTGAACTGAAGCCAAGGTTGGAAACTTTGCAGAAGAGCATGGAAAAAGCCGCAAATTATGAACATATCCGGGCAGACCTGGAAATGCTCTTGCGCGATTGGTATGGGTATCAGTGGAATCAGCGCTTAAAAGATCTCAGGGAAGCAGAGGATGTTTACCGGGAACAAAAAGAAATCCTGGATGAGAAAAGAGCGGAAAAGGAAGCGGTAGAGAGAGATGTTGACGAACTTCAGAAATCGCTGGGTGCAAATCGGACAAAACTGGCGGAGTATCACCGCGAGCTGGCTGCCAACCACACTCGCATTGAAGAGATTAATCGTGAAATCGCGGTTCTTGATGAAAGGAGCAAGTCTGCCCAAAACCGACTTGATGAATTGACTTCATCGGTAACCCTTCTGCAGAACGAACTGGAAAAGCACAAATCAAGGCATGAGGCATTGGTTAAAGAGGGGGAAAAATTCCAGAGAGAACTTGAAGAAGCGAATACACTGTTGGATATTGCAAGATCCGCGCTTGAGGATAAAGAAGGTGTGCGCGAAGCGCTCGAACTGTCTGCTTTGAGGACCAGGGAAGAAATTTTGAAGATCGAATCCCGCATTCTTAAGCTGAACTCTGCCCAGGACAGCTTGGAGGAGCAGATCCAATTGAAAATGCATGAAATCAAATCCGTGGAAAATCGAATCAGAGATTTTAAAACCGAGATAGAGAGCTTGGAAGACTCATTTGAGGAAGAAAAACAATCCCGAAAAGAGACAGTCGAAGCATTGGAAAAGGATAAAGAAAAAGAAAGAATTCTGCTGCAAGAGAAAAAGGATATTTCAGCAGAAATACAGAATGCTGAAGCGAAAATAAAAGTCCTTGAAACACAGGTTTACAAAGCGAAAGCAGAGCTGAATGTGCTACAGGAAGAAGAAAAAAATATGGCCGGCATCAGCTCGGGGTCCGCCAGTATTATTGAAGCTGCCCGGCAAAAAAGAATACCTGGAAAATACTCACTTATTATTGATCAGGTCAATGTTCCGGAAAAATATGAAACAGCGGTTGCCGCTGCGCTTGGCGATATTCTTGATGGGGTTTTGATTGAATCGGGAACCGATCCATTAACTGTACTGGAATTTATCAGTCAAAAGGATGCTTCAAGAACCGTCCTTATTCCTGAAAAATGGATTAATAAACCATCTCATCCCAAAAAAGACAGGTTCCCTCATACTTATGCACCGGAAATCATAGCGAAGGATGGAAAATATTCAAGGCAGATAAAGAATTTACTGAGGGATACGATTATTCTCGAAGATCGTAAAGAGGCTGTTGAGTTGGTGGAGAATTTAGATCCTGGATGGCGTATTGTCACATTGGATGGTTTGGTTTTCGATTCGCGTGGAACGATTACATCCGGATTTGAATTCAAACGAAGCCAGCTGAGAAGAAAAAGAAACAAGGAATCGCTAATCAAAGAAATTCATTCAAAAAGAAATATTCTGGCTGAGGAAATTGCATTTTTTGAAGAATTATCTGTAAGGATGGATAAAAACACGGCAGAAATTAAAAAGCTGGGTATGGCCACGGATGAAAAAGAAGCAAAAATCCGTGAATTTAATATGAGTTTATATAAAAAGGAAATGGAACTCAGCCAGAAAAAGCAGAACCTGAAAAAGGAAATCCAACACAAGAAAGATACAGAAGCTGATATCGAGAAATTACAAATCCGCCTGAGGGATGATAAGAGGATGATCCTTGAATTAACTAAAAAAAAGAAATTCCAAGGAAATACCCTCTCCGAGATAATCGAGAAATTAGACAGCGAATCTCTGGAAAAACTGAGAAGCGATGTAATGCAGCTGACCTCCAGGAAAGCTGTTGCTGAGGCGGTCAGGAGCCAGCATGCTCAACAAATTCAATCCGCCGTGAACGAAATGATCGCTCTCGAAAACCGAATTCTGGTTGAAAAAGGAAAATTGGAGGATGCGAAGAAAAAAATTGAGGTCGCATCCGATAAAAAAATAAAACTAAAAGACGAAAACCAGAATATTATGCAGGTGATCGACCGACTGTCGGAAGAGGTGAAGCCCCTTGAGCAAGAAGTGGAATCCGTCATCGACAGGCAGGGAAACATTCTGGAAAAAGTGAATAAGAAGCGTCGGGATTTTTCCATCGCTGAAAGGCATATGATGCAGGCACAGCTCAGACGGGACAAGGCAAGGGACAGCCTGGAAACACTCCGTGAACGAATTAGGGAGGATATTGGATTGATCAGGGCTGAAAGCGAAGCTAATTATCCGTCATCTGAGCCGCTTCCATTCGATGAGTTGGTTGCGAGCTTGCCCGAACTTGAGGAGATGCCAGCGAACCTTGAGGACCAGATCAACCAGAAGCGTTCCCTGATCAAGCGGATGGGTCCGATTAACCCCGATGCGGAGCGGGATTATTATGAAGTAAACGAAAGATTCCAGTTTCTTTCAGGTCAGCTTATGGATCTTCAGAAGGCGGAAAAGGACCTCAGGCAGATTGTTTCGGAGCTTGACACCTTGATGGAAAAAGAGTTCTTGGATACGTTTTACAAAGTTGAAAAAGAATTCCGGGAAATTTTTGAGCAGTTATTCAATGGCGGATCCGCCAACCTCATTATTGAGGATCCTGAAAATATTCTTGAATCAGGCATTGATATTGAAGCCACCCTGCCTGGGAAACGGAAACAGGAGCTCGCGCTGCTGTCCGGCGGGGAAAGGAGCCTGGCGGCTGTGGCGCTTATTTTTGCACTGCTCAGGATTTCACCAACGCCATTCTGTGTTTTGGATGAGGTGGACGCGATGCTGGATGAGTCCAATGTGGCCAGGTTCGGTGAATTGCTCCGTGACTTGAGCGAGCTGACCCAGTTTATCGTCATCACACATAACAGGAATACAGTCCAGCTTGCCGATGTATTATATGGTGTGACAATGAGCAAAGATTCTGTCAGCCAGGTCGTCAGCCTGCGCATGGACGAATTAACAGAGGAGATGGTAGATTAGAAAAAGGCCGCTCGATTGGAAGAACGGCCTTCAGTTCTTAAAATACTCTCTTGTCATCCGGGATGGTTGGTTCAGCAGGGATAAGATCCTGCCAGACATCATTGATTTCAATATTGTAGTTTTCCTTGGCGCTTTCCAGCCATTCCTGGTATCTTGCGTCTCTTAATGTCTGAAATTCCTGGGCAGAGAGGGGTCTTACCTCATTCCCGAGCACCTGGATGATATGCCAGCCGAACTCGGTTTCAACCGGTTTGCTGATTTCCCCAACGTCAAGAGCGAAAGCTGCGTCTTCGAACGCGGAGACCATGCGGCCTCGCGCAAACCATCCCAAATCACCTCCGCGGTTTTTATTGCTTGTATCAAGGGAAACCTCTGCAGCGAGGTCATTCCAGTTTTCGCCGGCATTCAGCCGTGAAAGGACTTCATTTGCGCGCTCCTCCGTGCTCACCAGGATATGCCTTGCCCATACCTGCTCCTGCTCCCTGCTCACATCTGAGGTAACTGCTTCCCGTACTTTTTCATTAAGCAATTCATAGCGGATGAACCTAAGAAAACTGGATTCCTTGACACCAATTTCCTCCAGTTCAGTTATATATTCCTGATAGTTGGTTTCATACAGGTCTTCAGTGTACGGTGTGGTGGTAGGCATGGGGGTTGCTTCAGGTTCCAGTGTTGGCGTGGCGACCGGTTCCTTTGCTTCGAGCGTCGCTTCATCTGCTATACCATCCGGTGAATCCGGGGGCACGTTTTCGCTGCCAAGCGGATCCGTGTCGATCTGGATCGGGGTTGGCGTGTAGGCAAGCAGACTCCTTTGTAAGTCAGTGAGGGTTGGAGTTGCATAAGCAGTTGCTGTGGGCGCTGGGGTGGGTGTGCCTGTGGGGAAATAGCCAAACTGTCTCTGAATTTCCTCCTGGATTTCCTCATCGGTCACCGATATGCCCATTTTCTCCGCTTCTCTGGCGACAATCTCGTTATTGATGATTTGGTCTCTCACTAGCTCTCCGAAGATTTCCTCGCTGCCTAAAAGTGCCTGAACCTGTGCGAGCTGGTTACGGAATGCATCGGCTGTGGTCTGGTCATCAATAAAAAGCTGGTACTGCTCGTACAGCCGGTCGTACTGCTGTATATATGCATACCGTACCAGCCGAATGCGGTCCTGAAAATATTCATTGCTGAGCCGCTTCCCGTCGATTCTTGCAAAAGGAATATTGTCCTTAATGACAAGTTCATATAGTAGTGCATAACCGGCAAAGCCGACGATCAGCACGATGGTGATGACGAATCCGATTGTGATCAGCCGGCTCTGCTTTTTATGCTTCGCGGCTTTTTCCGGGTTCCTGTGCGGTTTTTTTTTCTCTATTTTTTTAGCAGACATTGCGTCCTCCGCAGTGGTTTATCTACCGCGTGGTATCTTCCCACGTGCCGCCCGTGAAAGGCAGCAGGGCGATGTGCCGCGCGCGTTTGATCTCCTGCGCCAGCTTGCGCTGGTGCTTTGCGCAGGCGCCTGTTTGGCGCCGCGGGCGTATCTTTCCTTCTTCGGTTGTATACCGCCTTAGAAGCCCCGTATCTTTGTAATTAATTACAAGATTTTTTTCTGCGCAAAACTGGCAGAATCTTGGGCGCGGTGTATACCGGCGCCGGTATCCGGAACGGTCCTGAGAATCATTTCTGTTCTGATGTCTATCCTCAGCCATTTTTATCCTTTCTATAATGAATAATTAAAATTTTTCTTTGAATAATACCCGTCTATTTCGCAACGATCATATAGCGCATGACGGGTTCAAGTATATTTAAATTTCGTTCCAGTTCTTCTATGGAAGATGGAACGAGGTTCAGATCCATCAAGTAGTAGATGCCTTCATCCTGTTTCTGGATCTGGTAGGCAAGTCGTTTCTTGCCCCAATTGTCAACTTTCACTACCTCGCCTTCCGATTCGGCAATCCAGCCTTTGATCCGGTCAAGTGCAGAATTTATTGCCTCATCGTCAAGATCCGGGTGGATAATGACAACCAGTTCATATTCACGCATGTCGGAAACCTCCTTTCCTTGGGTTTGCCCTTGATGCAGGCTTGGGACTTGCTCAAAAGCAGAAAGGTAGCCTGAGTAATTATTTGGCTAACTTAACGCAGCACAGTCTATCACACTCAGCCCGGTTTGTACAGGATT
>CAYPPV010000014.1:0-16506 GCA_964412705.1 uncultured Pelolinea sp.
ATCAAAAAAGAAATACCTGAAAATGCGGAAAATATTATTGAAATCGGTTCGGGGGCAGGTTTTAGTGAGGAAATGATTCCTGCAATTATTAAATCAGATATCCTTTTTTTACCTTTTTCTGACCTTACAATCAATGCCCATCATCTGCCGGTAACGAACGAGATATTTGATGCAGTCGTCATGATTAATGTTTTTCATCATCTTCCCCATCCTTATCGCTTTATGTACGAAATAAATCGAACACTTCGGGAAGGTGGGAAGTTGGTTATGATTGAACCCTGGATTACATCGTGGTCAAAATGGGTATTGCCCCGCCTTCATCATGAACCCTTTCAGATGGAAGGGGATTTGGAGAGCCCCCGGGAACATCAACCTCTTAGCGGGGCTAACCAGGCCATTCCTTGGATCGTTTTTGAAAGGGATAAGGATTATTTTTTGGGGGAATTCCCGAATCTAAAATTACAGAAACTGGATTTGCTGATGCCTTTCCGATATTTATTCAGTGGAGGATTTTCGTCCCGACTGCATGCTCCGGGGTGGTCCTATAAGTACGCAAAATTCCTGGACTCAGTAATGGAAAAACGAATTAAAAAATGGGCAATGTTTGCACTGCTGGTAGTGGAGAAGGTCAGATAAATTTGAGTCTTCTGGCCGCAAACCCGACCATGCGAAGCAGAAGCCATCCATGCTTCCAGCGCTGGATATTCGTCTCTCCGTACGTCCTTTCATGGTAGCGAATGGGCATATCTACGATTTTTAGATTTAATTTTGCTGCCCCGAAAATCAGGTCAAAATCTCCAAATGGGTCAAAATCTCCAAAATAACTCCTGTTCGCAGCGATGATTTCATAATCCTTTTTCCAGAGGACTTTGGTCCCGCACAGCGTGTCCTTGACTGGTTGACCCAGGAGCGAAGAAAAAATCATACTGAAGGATTTGTTGCCGATCAGATTAAAAAAACGCATGGCATGCTTTTCGAGGGGATATACGAGGCGCACGCCATTGATGAAATCCCCTGCGCCGGATACAAGCGCGTCGTAGAACCGCGGCAAAAATTCCGGCGGGACTGTCAGGTCCGCGTCCAGGATCATCAGCACTTCCCCACTCGCTTTGGAGAATCCCAACCTGACTGCATCCCCCTTTCCCTTGCCTGACTGCCTGAACACTTTCGCATCTATATCCGGATGGGCCCGGATCTCCTCTTCAATAACGGAAAGGGTATTGTCCTTTGAATGGCCTTCCACGAAAACCAATTCAGTTGATTTCCCCATTTGGGGAATCCGCTCGAAAATATTCCGGATATTGCCGGCTTCATTTCTGGCTGGTACGATGACCGAAACGGAATGGTTTCTTTCTGGCTCTTTGCGAGCTGAAGGGTTAGGCCGCGCTACCAGAAAATGTGTCATTGCGAAGAGCCGGAACGGCCAGAAGCGGACAAGAAATTTATTGCTTAGATCTTTGAGAAGTGGGACGGGTAAGGGAAGCAGAATTTCCTCCCAGTTTCGAATGACTTCATATCCGGACAAGCCCAGCAAATTTCGTATGTCATTAACGGTCAGCCAATTCTGTAAAAGGTTTGGTTTTGCTACGTTAATACTGGCGGCAATTTTCAAGGGAAATTCCCATAAGCGGTTGTAGAAGTTGATGATTAAACGACCGTCTGATTTCAATACATTTAAAATATTTTGTAATGCTGCCTGGACATCCCACAAGTCATTTATTGTGTCTGAAAGGATAACAAAATCAAATTGGTGATCCAGTTCGAGATTGACTGCGTCTGACTGGACAAAGTTTATTTCAGGGTGCAGTTTTGCGGCATGTTCAACCATTTTTCCCGATAAATCCACACCGACTCCATAAGCGGGTTTCAAAGATGCGACGAGATTTCCGTTTCCGCAACCGATTTCTAAAATATCCATATTGGGCGGAACATTAAACCCATAGACTTTCTCAATTCGCTTGCGGTAATATTCCCCCCATCCTTTCCAGGATTCGAGCTTCTCTGCGACTCTATCCCAGTGTTCGCGCCGCTCACGGTTAAATTTTGTTTGAGAATGCTGCATTCTTTCTGCCAGTCCCTTAAATGGTTTTCAATATCATACACGATTTTTTTCCGGCCTTGATTTTATTGCCGGTCAGGTTTATAATTCAACAGTTGAATATTGGAATGACGGATAATCTTTTTAAGGCATCAGAAGCTGATCTGACTATTCTTGAGCATATTGAAAGAGAACCGGATACCACACAGGCCTCCCTGGCTGAGAAAGTCGGGGTTGCTGTCGGAACAGTAAATTGGCATCTGAAACGATTAATTGCCAAGGGATATGTAAAGGTTAAACGAGCGGAGAGAAAGAAGCTCCGCTATATTATTACCCCGGAAGGAATTGCTCTCCGTGCGAGACTGCTTGTCGATTTTATCCAGTCTTCAATGGAAATGTACCGCTTGGTTCGGGAACGATCTGTTGATGCAATTAAAGAATTGAAGAAAATGGGGTTCCCAAAGGCCAGAATGGAGGGGAATGGAGAGGTGGGTGAAATTTTAAAATTAACCTGCTTGGAGCAGGGGATAGAAATTTCCGATGATACTTCTGCTCCTGTCCTCCGTGTGGTTGGGCTGAAGATCTTTATTGAGACAGGAGATAAGTAAGTATGGATTCAAATAATTTCTGGGGAAACAAGAAAGTCTGTGTTACGGGAGGAGCGGGCTTTTTAGGCAAAGTAGTGGTGAGAAAACTGCAAGAAAGGGGCGCGGCTGAAATTTTTGTACCGAAAATTGAGGACTTCGATTTAACCAAGCTGGAAGATATCAACCGCATGCTTGCGGTTGCAGATGCGGATTTGATTATTCACCTGGCTGCCCAGGTTGGCGGAATTGGCGCAAATCGCGAGCATCCGGCTGAATTCTTTTACAACAACCTGATGATGGGGGTTCAGCTAATGCACCGCGCATGGCAGACAGGAGTTAACAAGTTCGTGGCTATCGGAACGATTTGCGCATATCCAAAATTCACCCCTGTTCCTTTTAAAGAAGAAAATTTATGGAATGGGTATCCAGAGGAGACCAATGCGCCCTATGGACTTGCTAAAAAAATGCTGCTCGTCCAGTCGCAGGCTTACCGACAGCAGTACGGCTTCAATTCCATCTTTCTTCTTCCTGTGAATTTATACGGTCCAGGAGATAATTTTGACCCGAAATCTTCACATGTCATTCCCGCGCTCATCCGCAAGTGCATTGAGGCAGTTGAAGAGGGGAAAAATGAAGTGGTGGTTTGGGGAGATGGGTCGCCGACCAGAGAATTTTTATATATGGAAGACGCGGCGGAAGGCATCCTGCTTGCTGCAGAAAAATACAATCGGTCAGAACCAGTCAATTTGGGCTCCGGATTTGAGATTAGCATCAGGGACCTGGCCGAATTGATCGCTGAATATACTGGTTTTGATGGCGAACTTGTCTGGGACACCAGCAAACCCAATGGCCAGCCACGCAGGGCTCTGGATACGACGAAGGCCAGGGAGTACTTCGGTTTTGAAGCGGAAACCCCATTGAAAGAAGGATTGAAAAAAATGATAAAGTGGTACAGGGAAAAAAGAAACCGGGAATAATGATGTCGGCGAAATCAGATGCGGGTGTAACGATAATCAGACCATCCAGCGGCTGGGCTGCGCTGGATTTGAGGGATCTTTGGGCATATCGTGAACTGATCCTGTTCCTCACCTGGCGTGATTTAAAAGTACGCTATAAACAGACATTGCTTGGAGCAAGTTGGGCGGTTCTTCAGCCTTTTCTAACCATGGTTGTGTTCAGCATCTTCTTTGGTGGGCTTGCGGAAGTCCCATCGGATGGCGTTCCGTACCCTATCTTTTCCTATACTGCCCTGATCCCGTGGACGCTTTTTTCGAAAGCGCTTCAGGATGCCAGCCGTTCTCTTGTGGCAAGCTCCCATATGATTACAAAAGTGTATTTTCCTCGTATGATCCTACCGTTATCTTCGGTACTGGCCGGCCTGGTGGATTTCTTGATCGCGTTTGTTGTTCTTCTAGGGCTGATGGTCTATTTTGGCATATTCCCGACTGGCAATATCTGGATGCTCCCCCTGTTTTTATTGTTGACTTTGGTCACGGCGGTGGGCGTGAGCTTGTGGCTGTCCGCGTTGAATGTGCTGTTCCGAGATATCGGCTATGTGCTGCCATTCCTGGCGCAATTTTGGATGTTCATCACACCCATTGCCTATCCTTCAAGCATGGTTCCTGAAAGGTGGCAGGCGCTTTACGCTGTCAATCCCATGACCGGGGTAATCGAGGGATTCCGTTGGGCGCTGTTGGGCACAGGCCAGCCTCCGGGGATCATGACGGTTGTCTCAAGCCTGGTGGCGCTTGTTTTACTCATTAGCGGAATGTTCTATTTCAAGCGGATGGAACGAATATTCGCGGATATGGTATAGGAAAAGGAAACAAGAATAGGTATGAGCAGCACAGCCATACGCGTTGAGAATCTTGGAAAGCAGTACCGTATCGGTGAACGGCTTTCAACATATAACACCCTACGGGAAACGCTCTCTGAAAGGTTGAAGATTGCGAAAAGGAAGGAGAAGAAGACCGAAGTATTGTCTGAAACGATATGGGCATTGCGTGGGCTTAATTTTGAAGTTGACCAGGGTCAGGTTTTGGGTGTGATTGGCCGGAATGGAGCTGGTAAGAGTACCTTATTGAAAATCCTTTCTAGGGTGACGGAACCCACTGAGGGAGTCGCTGAAATCCATGGTCGTGTCGGTTCTTTGCTTGAAGTGGGTACTGGTTTTCATCCTGAATTGACCGGTCGTGAAAATATCTATTTGAACGGCGCAATTCTTGGGATGAGGAGAAGCGAGATAGAAAGTAAATTTGAAGAAATTGTCTCCTTTGCTGAAGTAGAAAAATTTATTGATACACCTATCAAGAGATATTCCAGCGGCATGTATCTGCGCCTGGCCTTTGCTGTCGCGGCACATCTTGAACCGGAGATACTTGTAGTGGATGAGGTTCTTGCCGTTGGCGACGTGGAATTTCAGAGAAAGTGTTTGGGCAAGATGAGCGATGTTGCCAGGGAGGGCCGGACGGTTATGTTTGTCAGCCACAATATGTCCGCAATCCTGCGCCTTACCGAAGAAACGCTTGTTATTGATAAAGGCCAACTTCTCCTGCGGGCGCCCACACCGGAAGCGGTTGATTTTTATCTGTCTCGCGGTCTTACGGAGGAAGGCCAGCGGATCTGGCTTGAGGATGAGATCCCTGATCATACAGCTCCTTTCCGGCCAATTGCTCTTCGGATTCTGGATGAAAAAGGGAACCTTTTGGATACTGTCCGCTCGGTAGAACCTTTCTTCATTGAGTTGGAGTACGAATTATCAAAATTCATCAAAGGACTGCGCATCGGTTTTTATATGATCACCTCCCGGGGAGAATTTGTATTCACTACATTTGATACGGATGACCCAAGGCAGTTTGAAAAATATTCAAGCCGGGAAAAAGGATTTTATGTCAGCCGCTGCCGCATTCCTGGAAATTTATTAAATGGCGGGAGGTATGTGGTGGGTGTAAATGCCAGTTCTTACAGAATTCGAACCTATTTTCATGATGAGCAAGCACTGGCATTCAATGTGGATATGTCCGGCGCTCCGGGAACGCAATGGCCGGAAACGAGACTTGGGCCTGTTCGGCCCGCATTAAATTGGGAGATCAAAAATATTGAAAATGTATACAAAAAGCAAAAAATCTAATTCGAAATCATTGGCAAAGAATATTATTAAATCCGTTTTAGGGCAGGTGCCTTTTACGGCGGAACTTTATTGGCTGATCCGTCACAGGGATAAGACAATTAACAGCCGGTTTTCCCTGAAAAGCCTGGATGAGGAACTACCTGGAATTGTTTCCAAAATCAACAAACTTTCATCTGAAAAAAAGATTTCTGATGAAAAGCAAAAAAAGGTATTTATTTTTGCAACCCTTCATTACTGGATTGAACATGCAGCTTTAACAGGACTGGTGCTTTCTGCTCAAGGACACGATGTATCCTTTGGATTCCTGCCATATCATGATTGGCAGAATGAAATTAATCGCTTTGATCTTCGCCGCCAGAATATTTATGCTAAGAAAGTTCTCCAGCAAGCGGAAGCAGCCATGGAAATTGTTCCGTTTATGGACCTGAATGCCGGCTATAAGATTCTTCCAGAAGAATTGAAAGAAAAAGTTGAGGACGTCGCCAGGTTTGATTCCATGTACACATTGCAGGTGGAAGAAGTGGATGAGACTAACGAGGTGTTCAAAATGCGATGTAAAAGGAACTTGTTTGCCGCTCGGGCGGCTCTGGTCTGGATGGAACAGAACAAACCAGATGTCGTAGTGGTTCCAAACGGAACGATCCAGGAATTTGCCGTTGTGTATGAAGTGGCGAGGTATCTGGACATCCCGGCGGTCACATATGAATTTGGAGACCAGCGTCAGCGTATCTGGATTGCACAAAATTCAAAGGTAATGAATCAAAATACAGACGAAATGTGGAAAGCTTTTAAAGAGATCCCCTTGCACCGTGGTGAGAAAGCACGCATTCATGAGCTTTTTGAGGCCAGGCGGAAAGCCTCGGTCTGGAAAAATTTTTCCCGCTTGTGGCAGAAGGTTCCGGCGAAAGGGATAGAGATTGCCCGCGAAGAACTTGGGCTGGATGAACGACCAGTTGTTTTACTAGCCACGAATGTCCTGGGAGACAGTTTGACGCTCGGGAGGGAAATTTTTTCATCTTCGATGGAGGAGTGGTTGGAAAGAACGCTGCAGTATTTCGCGGGCAAACCCGAGGTTCAGTTGGTCATACGCATCCATCCTGGTGAAGTGCTGATTCACGGCCAATCAATGGTAGATGTCATCAACCGGGTGCTCCCAAGGCTGCCTGAAAACATCAAGGTAATCGGCCCCGAAGAAAAAGTGAATACCTATGATCTAATCGCTGCTGCTGATTTGGGCCTAGTTTATACAACGACGGTTGGGCTTGAGATGGCCATCAGCGGGGTGCCGGTGATTGTCGTGGGTGATACCCATTACCGGGGCAAAGGGTTCACGCTGGATCCCCAGTCTTGGGTGAAATATTACAAGATGTTGAAAGCGGTATTTGAAGATCCTGAGAGTTATCAGCTGACGGATGAGCAGATTGAACTGGCCTGGGCATATGCTTACAGATTTTTCTTTGATTTTCCCAGGCCCTTTCCCTGGCATCTTGTTAGCCGCTGGGATGACTACAAAAAAATCGGCATAGAGGATGTGTTTGATTACAAGAATTGGAATGAGTATAAACACGTATTTGGTTATCTGGCCGGAAAGCCAATTGACTGGGAATTCATCCGTGATAAACACCTGTGAGAGACAATCTGCATGAAAGATCAAGAGATTAAGCGGGAGGTCCGTAATTTTTATAATGAAATCGGGTGGCAGGAGATAGCCGACGGTGTATACCAGAATGCCCAATATGAAGATCTCCGCCCCATTTCGAGAGAATATATTCACAAATGCCACATGAGAGTGAACCGGCATCTAAATGAATCGGGAAAATTTTTTCTGGACGCTGGTTCAGGACCCATTCAGTATCCTGAATATCTCTCTTATTCACGGAACTACAAATACAGAGTATGTCTAGATATATCTGTCGTTGCGTTAATCGACGCTCGAAAACGAATCGGTGTTCATGGTTTGTTTGTGGTTGGGGATGTCGCACACCTGCCATTTAAAAGAGATGTGTTTGACGGGGTTGTATCACTCCATACCATCCATCACTTACCCAAGTCCAGTTACTCACTGGCTTTTGATGAAATATGGCGTGTGATGAAGAAAGGAACCACTGCCGTTGTTGTTAATGGATGGGAAGATTCTGCCCTGATGAATTTTTTCCGCCTTCCAGTTAATTATATGGAAAAATTGGTTAATAAGAATGGAGGGGTAAATTCACCAAAGAGAAAGATTAATGAAAAGAAGGATCAAACACCGAAAGGAACTTTTGTATATAAATCGAACCCGGAGAATTTATACAAATTTCTGCCAGAGGAAATCGATTTAGAAATTCGAGTGTGGCGCAGTGTTAGTGTGCGTTTTCTAAGGGCAATGATTCACCGATGGAATTTTGGAAACCTTTTTCTGAAATTGCTGTATCAACTCGAGGAAATGTTCCCGAAATTTTTTGGTGAAAAGGGGCAGTATCCCATGCTTGTGGTTCGGAAATAAATGAATGGCAAAGGTAGAAAAAATGGATTGGAATAATAAAGTCATATTGGTTACCGGGGGGACGGGTTCATTCGGTAAAAAGTTTATTAAGATTATGCTGAATGAATACAATCCTGCCAAGCTGATTGTTTTTAGCAGGGATGAACAGAAGCAGTATGAAATGCGTCGGGCAGGATTAATTCGGGATAATCTCCGTTATTTCATTGGGGATATTCGCGATTACCAGCGCCTGCGACGGGCTTTTGAAGGGGTTGATTGCGTTATTCACGCAGCCGCACTTAAACAGGTGCCGGCTTGCGAATACAACCCCATGGAAGCGGTCAAAACCAATATTCTTGGAAGCTCAAATGTGGTTGATGCGGCTCTGGATGCGGAAGTGGAACGTGTCATTGCGCTCAGCACGGACAAGGCGGTAAATCCTATTAACTTGTACGGAGCTACGAAACTGGCTGCTGAAAAACTATTCATCCAGAGCAATTCCTATGCGGGAGGCAGGGAAACGCGTTTCAGCTGTGTGCGCTATGGGAATGTTGTCGGCAGCCGTGGTAGCGTGGTGCCTGTTTTCATCAAACAGCGCGAAACTGGAACTTTGACTATTACAGATAAACGTATGACCCGTTTCTGGATTTCCCTTGAGCAAGGAGTCAGATTCGTGATTCGCTGCCTGGAGCTGATGCACGGCGGGGAAGTTTTTGTGCCCAAGATCCCCAGTATGAAAGTTGTCGATCTTGCCCGCGCAGTTGCGCCGGATGCGGAGATTAATGTGATTGGCATCCGCCCTGGCGAGAAACTTCACGAGGTGCTGATTTCAGAAGATGAGGCAAGGACAGTGGTTGAAATGCCTGATATGTATGTTGTTCAGCCCGCAGAGGCGTTTTGGTTTGGGCATGAGTGGGAAAAAGCCGGTGAACCCCTTGAAGAAGAGTTCCGGTATGCGAGCAACACCAATGGAGAGTGGCTCTCTGTAGAAAATATAAAAGAAATTATTAAACCTATCGAAAAAGAATTGGAGTAAATCTCAGCGTTATGCGTGTCTTGGTGACAGGAGCTTCTGGATTACTGGGGCTGAACATGTGTCTGCGATTGGCCCAGGATCATGAAGTGTATGGTTTGGTCCACCGCCACAGCCTGTCCGGTGTTCCGTTTTCTGTGACAGCGGTTGATTTGACAGATATAGACTCAGCAGTCAATATTTTCTCACGCGTAAAACCCAAATTGATAGTCAACTGTGCCGCAATGGCACATGTGGATGATTGTGAAAAACATCCTGTGGCTGCACGGGAGATTAACGCGATTGCGCCTGGCAAAATTGCGAAATATTGTAAAAAAACCGGGATTCATTTCGTCCACATTTCAACGGATGCCGTTTTTGATGGAAAAAAAGGGAACTATTCCGAGGAAGATGAGACAAATCCGATTTCGGTTTATGCGGAAACAAAACTGGAGGGAGAAAAACATGTTCTCTCCGCCTATCCATCAGCGCTTATTCCGAGGGTGAATTTTTATGGTTACAGTTTGAGCGGAAAACGCAGTCTGGCTGAATTCTTTCTTGATAATTTTTCTGCAGAAAACCACGTGAAAGGTTTTGTGGATGTTATGTTTTGCCCCATGTATGTTCTGGATCTGGTGGAAATCATTTTTAGCATGATCCAGAAGAATCTAAAGGGTATTTTTCATACTGTGAGCAGGGAATGTATCAGTAAATACGGATTCGGCCTGGCAATTGCTGAGAAATTTGGTTTTAATAAAGAGCTTATTGAGCCGTGTTCAGTGCGCGAGGGTGGCCTGATTGCGAAACGGTCTCCTCGATTAACATTAAATGTTGATAAGCTGATGCGGGCAGGAATCAAGCTGCCCGGCCAGGAGAAAGGTCTCAACAAGTTCTACCAGGATTATCTGCAGAAGTACCCGGAGAAAATCCGGAGTTATTGCTTTTCAAAGTAAGGAGGTACGATGGAATTCAAAATTGGCGAAAAATGGGTTGGGGATGGCCACCCCACCTATTTTATTGCGGATATAGCCGCCAATCATGATGGGGATTTAGATCGGGCGAGAAAATTAATCGGGCTGGCGAAAGAGGCTGGTGCGGATGCGGCCAAGTTCCAAAATTTCACAGCCGAAAAAATAGTTTCGGATGCAGGCTTTAAATCTATGGGCGGACAGCAGTCCCACCAGTCCGCGTGGAAGAAATCTGTATTTGAGGTTTACCAGGATGCCTCCGTTCCGTTTGACTGGACGCCGGTTCTTAAAAAGACCTGCGAGGAATACGGAATTGAATATTTTTCATCTCCCTATGATTTTGATGTGATTGATGCGTTGGATGAATATATGCCAGCCTATAAAATTGGCTCCGGTGAAATAGATTGGCTGGAAGCGCTGGAGCGGATGGCTTCAAAGAACAAACCAGTCCTTCTCGCCACTGGCGCATCCACAATCGGTGAGGTTCAGCAGGCCGTCCATACGATTCTTGCGGTCAATAAACAGCTGGTTCTGATGCAGTGCAATACAAATTACACAGCCAGTCTCGAAAATTTCAGCCACATACACCTTAATGTGCTGAAAACCTACCGCATAATGTTCCCGGATGTGGTTTTAGGTCTTTCGGACCATACACCCGGCCATGCGACTGTGCTGGGGGCGGTTGCCTTGGGCGCAAGGGTGATTGAGAAGCATTTTACAGATGACACAACCAGGGAAGGACCAGACCATAAATTTGCAATGGATCCGGATGCATGGTCAGCTATGGTGGAAAATACCAAGCGTCTGGAGCGCGCACTCGGTTCCGCTGATAAATTTATAGCTGGGAATGAGCAGGAGACAGTAATCATCCAGAGAAGATGCCTTAGGGCAGCCAGGGACTTGTCTGCCGGAGAGACGCTGACGCGGGATATGATTGATGTGCTCAGGCCGGCAGTCCCGGGAGGAATTAAACCGGGCCATATTTCCGCTGTGTTGGGGATGAAAGTGCTGAATGGCATCCCTTACGGCAGGGAGATCCGTTGGGGAGATTTGTCAGGATAAGAGGTTGCTCTGCGTATTTTATATTTTTCTGAGGGGTACTCCCCACATGATCACCGTTTTCTCTCTGCCCTTGCAGGAAGTCCCCATGAAATTTTCTGGATGAGGCTTTGGCAGGATCCTCGTATTCAGGAAGAACGGCCAATCCCGGAATCGGTTATGGAAATCAATTGGCGCAAGAGCAACGACCTGCCAGGGTGGCTTGATTACTGGGATTTAAGAAATCGATTCAGGAATATTATTGACCAGTATAAACCGGATTTAATCCATGCTGGTCCTATCCAGCGGGTGGGCTTGATTCCAGCCCTTTCCAATGCCCATCCTCTTTTAAATATGTCATGGGGTTTCGATATGCTTCAGGATGCTGGCCGGAACAACTTCTGGCGGTGGGTGACGGAATTTGTTCTGAGGCGGTCGGACTGGCTGGTGGCAGATTGCCAGACTGTAAAGAAAAAATTCCTCTCATTCGGATTTTCAGAGGACAGGATTACTGTTTTCCCGTGGGGTGTGGATTTGGAGACGTTCAACCCGTCTCAAAGTGATTTAATGCGCAGGCAGGTCGGGTATGAGGAAGACCTTCTCATCATTCATACCCGCTCCTGGGAACCCCGCTACGGAGTAGATATTGCTTTGAAGGGCTTTTACCTGGCATACCAGCAGTGCAAAAACCTGCGTATGTTTATGCTGGGGGGAGGATCGCAGGAGATGTTCGTAAAAGGCTTTGTAAGGGAGAAAGGGCTGGAGGACCGCGTGCTTTTTTGTGGGTATAAAAAGAACCAATCCCTGGCGGATTATTACCGGGCAGGTGATATATATTTGAGCGCTTCGCATATAGACGGTTCTTCCGTGGCGCTTTTGGAAGCGATGGCTTGCGGATGTCCGGCTCTCGTATCGGATATTCCATCAAACCTGGAATGGGTGGAGGATGACCAGCAGGGATGGGTGTTTCCTGACGGAAACGCCGAGGGGCTCGCTGAAAAAATTATTCAAATTGCTGGCAGTCCTGATAAAATCGCCACCCATAGAAAGCAGGCCAGGAAGAAAGCTGAAAAGGATGCCGACTGGAAACGAAATTTCCAGAAGCTTCTGGAAGCGTACAAGAAAATTCAGAACCGGTTTATTGGTCGGAGTGCTAATGGATAAATCATGAACCAGGAAAAAAATCGGCCCAATGTTTTAGCAATCATCCAGGCACGCATGGGTTCCAGCCGCCTCCCCGGCAAGGTATTGAAAGATATCTGCGGTGTGCCTATGCTGGAGTGGGTGTCCACCCGGGCAGCCATGGCAGAAGGCGTTGATAAGGTGGTTATCGCAACTACGGAAAATGAAAGGGATGATCCCATTGAGGAGTTTTGTAATTCAAAAGGGATTGCCTGTTTCCGCGGTGCGGAGTTCGATGTGCTGGACCGGTTTTACCATGCCGCGGAAAAATACAACATGGATATCATCGTTCGGCTCACAGCGGACTGCCCTCTGCTTGACCCAGGCTTGATTGATGAGGTGATCGAAAAATTGCTCTCAACCGGTGCGGATTTCGCAGCCAATCGCCTGCCTCCACCTTACAGGAGAACCTATCCAATTGGCCTGGATGTAGAAGCGGTTAGGTTTGCGGCATTGAAAACTGCCTGGAAAAGAGCAAAAAAATTGTATGAAAGAGAACATGTCCTGCCGTATATCTACAACCCTGATAATTCATTCCGTGTGGAAATTGTGGATGGGGAGAGAGACCTGGGCAATCTGCGCTGGACCGTTGATACGGAACTGGACCTTGTGTTTGTTCGCAAGGTTGCGGAAAAACTGGGCTGCTCTTTTAAATTTACCTGGGAAGATGTCTTAGATATCCTTGAATCCCATCCCGATCTCGAAAAGATCAATATAAACGTGCCACACAAATCCTATAATGATGTGGATGAACGTTTGGGAAATGAATGAGCCATTTTGATTATGCCTGAAAAATTAACCATTCTCACTGCTCCGAAACCCTTTACTGACACCCATATATCCATGATTCAGCGAAATGCGATACGGTCCTGGAAAATGCTAGGGGGAGAAGTAAGAATTATTGTGTTGGGTGATGATCCGGGCATCGCTGAAACGGCAGCAGTAATGGGATTGGATCATATTCCAAACGTGAGATGCAATGAGAAAGGTACACCCCTTGTCAGTTCCATGTTGGATCTGGCCAGAAAAAGTTGCAGGAGTCCTTTTCTTGCGATTGTTAATGCCGATATTATTCTTTTCCCGGACATTTTGAATGTGCTGGATAGAATTTCGGAAAAATTTCAGAAATTTCTGATAATTGGACAGCGCTGGGATTTGGATGTAGTGAGGGAAATTCCGCAAAAAGACAATGCATTTACAGAGTTAAAGAAAGAAGTATCAGACAAGGCAACCCTGCACCCACCCATGGGCAGTGATTATTTTGTATTTCCCCGGGAATGTTATCAGGATGTTCCTGATTTTGCTATTGGAAGGGCAGGTTGGGATAACTGGTTTATTTTCAAAAGCCGTTTTGAAGGGTGGCCGGTAGTGGATGCGACCCATGGTGTAACTATTGTGCACCAGACTCATGATTACCGGCACCTGCCGGGCGGCCGACCCCACTACCGCCTACCGGAAACTAGGAAAAATGTAGCTCTGGGAGGGGGGGATTTCACAATTTTTACGATAGGTGATTCGCAATTTGAAATTCAGGATGAAAATATTGTTAAGAAAAAACGGACTTTTAAGAAAATATTCAGAGAAATGGAGATATTTCCTTTAACGGTTCTCCGATCCGAAATAATCGGAAAAACCTTTTTTTATGTTTTTCATCCCAAAAAGCTATACCGTAAAATAAGAGGAAATTTCAAAATCTAATCAGCCACAATGCATTTTTAGTGCAGAGCGTTCAGGAATAATAAGATTACATACCTGGTTGCGGGATTATTGGTTGCCGCCGGAGTTCTGTTTTGGGTTATCGCTCCAACAGAATCGAATGCTCAATTTTTTGTAACAGTCGGAGAACTGGGTGAAATGGACCGGTCTGGATTGGGTGGGAGGATCACGGTTTCCGGAGCTGTTGTGGGCAAATCAATTGAGTATCATCCGGCAATTCCGTCTCTGGAATTGATGATTGCTGATATTCCCTCTGATCTATAAGAAATCGCGGAATTGGGAGGGCTTTCAAAGGTATTAAATGAAACAGTCAATGATCCATACCGTGAGCGGCTGCCGGTGGTTTATCAAGGAGTGAAACCGGATCTGCTGAAGGATGGAACCCAGGCAATCATTCGGGGCAGATTGAGAAAGGATGGCATTTTTTATGCGGATGACCTGATTATGAAATGCCCGACAAGGTACGCGGAAGATTTGCCAGAACAAATAGAGGATTGATGGCATTCGCAATTGCAGGCAATTTTCTGACCGCACTCGCACGGTTTTAACCCTTGAAAGCATCATTCTCTCTTTATTTCTTGCAGTTGCCCCCATATTTAAATAGCTCGATATTCTGAAATTCGTTCTTTGCATCCATTGGAATTTGAATTTCACAGAGATCGTTTCTCGCCAGCAGAAGGTTTTTGGAGGAATAGAGTGGGAGAGCGGGTAAATCCTGGTTGATGAGCATTTCCATCTGCTTCATCAGCCCCAATTGATGCTCTGAATCCGCCTGATAAGCAGCATCTGCGCAAAGTCCTTCAAGCTGATCGTTTTGGTAGCCTGAAAAATTAAGTGAGGGCTGTTCGCTCCCGGATTCTGTATCGATGCCACCATTAAACAGCAAACATGGATTTGGAATGGGTGAGGGCCAGGAAATCTGCGCCATATCGTAATTTCCCGCAAATACCGAATCAGCGGATGGTGGATTCCAGAAAACCTCTTTGGGGATGCTGTGAATGTTTATACTAATTCCGCATACCATCATCGATTCCTTGACAATTTGCGCGGTAGCCATGGGCTCAGGCTCATCTTCGACCATATAGATAAAATTCAATGATTGACCGCTGGCGGATTCACGCGGCGCTCCCTTTTTCCTGCCAGAGTCTTCCCAACCCAATTCCTCAAGCATCGCGCTGGCTTTTTCGGGATTGTAATGAATGGGCTGGGATTGATTGGATTCGTAATTCCTCGTGAATCGGATTTCGGAAGGCACATCATACATTCCATAAAACTGCTCGCGGATGATTTTTTCCCTGTCAATGCAAAACGGGAGAATTTTTCTTAATTCCGGATCACGCAGGGGATTTTCTTTGCCTCGGACTTCTTCCCGGATATTAAAAACCAGCAATTCTGAAGTTTCCCGTTGCCCTTCAAATACCTGTATGGCCGGATCCTGGTAGTAATTTTCAAGGATATAAATATCTTCCAGCAAATCCCCCATATATGTTCTGGATGCGGTAAGGTCACACTCTGAATCAGAAACGCCTTCAGTGGGATATTCAAAGTCAAAATCAAACTGTTTAAACGGTTCCCTGTCAAATTTCAGGTTGGCAAAGCTGGTGTCATCCTGCGGGTTGGAGATCTTGAATACTAGCTTTTTAAAGAAAGGAATACCTTCCTCCTTTCGAAAATAATTCAAGTTTCTCTCAAGAAGAATGCGTTCCCCCGGCTGCCAATCCGCCACCACATACGGACCCCAGCCCAGCGGGGAGCGGTTGGCCGCCTCATCCTCCAGCAGGCCCCGCGCGCTCAGCCCGCCCCAGGCATGCCGCGGCAGGGGCATCCAGAAATACTGCTCAAAGGCATCCGTCACCAGCCCCGGTTTGCTGGTCCACTCCACCGTCAGGGCGTCCATTGCTTGATAGGACTCCGTGCGGTCCACATGCTTTTTGTCCACCGGCGTGGCCGCATCCGAGGCCAGCTCATAAGAAAACACGGAATCGTCCGCCTGCAGCGGCCAGCCGTCCGACCACAGAATGGCGGGCTTGAGCGTGAAACGCAGCACCAGCCGGTCCAGCCGCAGTTCGGAACTGCCGTCCCAGACCATCACGCAGTCCGGGCTGGTGCAGCCGCTGGGGAAGACCTCCACCCCGGCCTGCAGGGCGGTCAGCCGGCCGCGGCTGTCAATCACTTCCTCGCCGGCGCTGACCGCGGCCGGCTGGAAGGCGGCGCTGCCGTCCTCAAAATTGGGCATCCCCTCCAGGATAACGGGCTCCGGCTGCCCGTTCCGCATATCAATCGGGCCGTCGTAGATGGCCTGCAGGACGGCCTGGGCTGATTCGGACGCGGCCGCGTAGTAGTACAGGGACTGCGGTTCCCGGCCCAGGCA